>JANXWQ010000371.1 GCA_025351065.1 Chthoniobacter sp.
TGGAGCGCGAAAAAGGCATCACCATCAAGGCCAAGAATGCCGCCTTCCGCTGGCACGACTACCACGTCAATATCGTGGACACCCCCGGCCACGCGGATTTTGGCGGCGAGGTCGAGCGCATCATGAAGATGATCGACGGCGTGCTCCTCGTCGTCGATGCCTACGACGGCCCGCAGGCGCAGACAAAATTCGTTTTGAAAAAGGCGCTCGAAAACGGCGCGAAGCCGATCGTCGTCATCAACAAGATCGACCGCGAAAACGCCCGCCCGCACAAGGTGCTCGACATGGTGTTCGAGCTTTTCATGGAGCTGAACGCCACCGACCTCCAACTCGACTTCCCCGTCATTTACGCCTCCGCGCGCGATGGCTACGCGATGAAGGAAATCCACGAAGAGAGCTCGACGATGGAGCCGCTTTTCGAGGCCATCATCAAATACATCCCGGCTCCCGCGAAGAGCGACGTGCAGTATTTTCAGATGCTCGTCTCGAACCTCGATTACTCCGACTACCTCGGACGGATCGCCTACGGCCGCATCATCAGCGGACGCGTGAAAGTCGGCGACAACGTGGTGCACATCTCGAAGGATGGAAAACGCGAGCGCGCCAATGTGACCGCCCTTTTCGGCCACGTCGGCCTCGCCAAAGTGGAACTCAAGAACGCCAGCTCCGGCGACATCATCGGCCTCTGCGGCTTCGAGGACGCCTACATCGGCGAGACCATCACCGACACCGAGGAGCGCCTCCCGATCCCCTTCGTGGACATCGACCCGCCCACCATCACCATGAAGATTTGCATCAACGACGGCCCCCTCGCCGGTCGCGAAGGCAAACTCCTCACCGCCCGCCAGGTCCGCGAGCGCCTCGTCCGCGAAACCCGCACCAACGTCTCCATCCTTTTCGCCGACACCGACATCGCCGGCCATTTTGAAATCCAGGCCCGCGGCGAAATGCAGATCGCCATCATCGTCGAGCAGATGCGCCGCGAAGGCTTCGAGATCCTCGTCTCCCGCCCCGAGGTCATCTTCCACCGCGACGAAAACAACAATCTCCTCGAGCCCTTGGAAACGCTCTACGTCGATGTCCCCAACGAAGACCTCGGCGCCATCCTCCAGTCCCTCGCCGGGCGCAAAGCCGACATCACCCACATGGAGCACAACCCCCACAGCGTCACCGTCCAGGCCGTCGTCCCCACCCGCGGCCTCATCGGCTTCGAAACCGACCTCGTCAACGCCACCAAGGGCCACGGCATCATGTCCCACATCTTCAAGGAATACGGCCCCCACAAAGGCGACATCCCCACGCGCAACAACGGCGTCCTCATCGCCATGGAGCAGGGCATCAGCACCGCCTACAGTCTCGAAACCATCCAGGAACGCGGCCGCCTTTTCATCGGCGCCCAGGCCGAGGTCTATGAAGGCATGATCATCGGCGAAAACGCCCGCAACGACGACATGCCCGTCAACCCCTGCCGCGCCAAAAAGCTCTCCAACATGCGCAGCACCGGCGACGGCAAAGGCGTCAGCCTCTCCCCGCCGCTCACCATGACCCTCGAGCGCTCCCTCGAATACATCGCCCCCGACGAATACGTGGAAGTGACGCCAAAGTCCCTCCGCCTCCGCAAAAAAATCCTCGACGCCAACGGCCGCAAACGCGCCGGGCAGAAGGTCGGGTAGGCCAATTGTCATCCGGAGCGGAGTTCCCGGCGGGCGCAGGCGGGCGGGGAACGGAGTCGAAGGATGACAGGATGGGGCGGGGCGCAGCTATTTCGCCCGGTCGAGATAAAACCGCTCCGCATTGCCGCCGAGCACCTTTGCCTGCGCCTCCGCGGAGAGCGGCGCGAGGTAGTCGCGCACGAGCGCGAAAACCGGCGCGTATTCCGCGGCGAGGAGGCACACCGGCCAGTCGCTGCCGAACATCAGCCGGTCTTCCCCGAAGGCCTCGAAGACCACATCCAGATACGGCCGGAGGTCGGCGGGCTGCCACGCTTTCACGTCCGCCTCCGTGACCATGCCGGAGACTTTGCACCTCACGTTTGGCGCTTTCGCCAGCTCGCGGATTTGCTCTCGCCACGGCGACAGCGTGCCCGCTTTGATCGGCGGCTTGGCGATGTGATCGAGCACGAACGGCTGCTCAGGAAACCGCTTCACCAAAGCAATCGCCGCCGGAAGCTGCCGCGGCGTAATCAGGATGTCGAAGGTCAGCTTGTGCGCCCGCAGCGCACCGATGCCGCGCAGAAAATCCGCGCCGAGCATGAAGTCATCGTCCGGCTCATCCTGCACCACATGCCGCACGCCGACGAAACGCGGATGCCGCGCCAGCGCCGCCAGCTCCTCCCCCACCTTCGCCGCGCGCAA
>JANXWQ010000291.1 GCA_025351065.1 Chthoniobacter sp.
GGCGGCGAGCTGGCCGATGGCCTCCATTTTTTGCGCCTGCCGCAGGTGGTTTTCCGAAACCTGCAGCGCTCCCTGCGCGAGTTCGCGCTCCTTGATTTCGCGCTTGAGATGCTCGTTCGCCGACCGCAATTCCGCCGTGCGGATCGCGACCATGCGGTCGAGTTCATCCATGTGCGTGTTCGCCTGCTGCGTGACGTGCCACTTGCGCGTCATCGCGTGCGTGAGCTGCATCACCTCGATGTTGTCGAACGGCTTTTTCAAAATCACCAGATTGTCCGACGCGCCGAGCCGCTGCGTGATGCTGTCCCAGCCGTAGTCCGAGTAGGCGGTGCAAATGACGACCTGCAGCTCGGGGTACACCGCCCAGAGACGCGCGATGGTTTCGATTCCATCCCAGCCCGGTGGCATGCGGATGTCCACAAACGCGAGCGCGAAAGGCCGGCCCGCGGCGAGCGAGGCTTCCACGCATTTCAGTCCCTCCTGGCCCTGGTAGGCATGGGTGAGCTCAAAGCGCGTCTGCGTCTCCGCGGCGGCGTCGCCGAAGATGAGCGCTTCGAGGTCGTCGATGGCCTGCGAATCCGCCGCCTCTGGGGCGAGGATTTTGCGGAAATCCTCGTGGATCGCCGCGTTGTCATCGACGATCAGGATGCGGCGGTTAGCGCTGGGATTTTCTGCGGGCATACTTGGGTGGTGGTGGCAACGGTGAGGTCGTAGGCGATGGGGACGGTGAGAGTGAAAATCGCGCCGCAGCCGGGGCCGTCGCTGCGCGCGGCGAGTTCGCCTCCCATTTCCTTGGCCGCGAGCGCGCCGCTGTGCAGGCCAAAGCCGTGGCCGTCCTTTCGCGTGGTAAAGCCGTGGGCGAAAATGCGCGTGAGGTTTTCCGGCGCGATGCCCGTGCCGTTGTCGGCGACGGCGATGGCGACGAAGCCTTTGCCCTCGATGCGGGTGGAGATTTTGATGACCTTTTTCGGGCCGTCGATTTCATCCAGCGCATACTTGGCGTTGCGCAGCAGGTTGGTGAGGATTTGCAGGACCTTGTGCTTGTCCACGGAGACGAAAGGCACGGGCGAAAAATCGCGCGCGACCACGACGCCGTGGCGGACAAAGGCGGCGGCGTTCATGCGGATGGCGTCATCGATGAGGTCGGCAGCCGCGAGGGATTCGGTCTCGCCGGAAACTTTCGCGTAGTTCTGCTGCATGGCCACGATCTCCTTGATGTGCTCGATGTTGGCGGCGAGCCCCTGGAGTTCGGCGTGCATTTTCAGGCGCTCGGCGTCGAGGCGCTGGCCGAGTTCGGCGAGGTACTCGGGGAGCGCGCGGCCTTTGGGATCGGCGGTGAGAAAGCCCGCGAGGTCGGCCTGGCCGCGCAGGAGCTGGGCGATGCGACCGACATTGGCGGCGCGCGATTTTTCGAGCTGCTCGTTCAGCAGGGCGGTGGAAATGTTCACGCTGTTGAGGACGTTGCCCACATTGTGCAGCACGCCGGTGGCGACCTCGGCCATGCCGGCCTGGCGGGTGGCGGAGAGCACTTCGCGGTGCAGTTTGTCCACCTCCTGCTCGGCGCGCACGCGCTCGGCGATCTCGTGGCGCAGCGCGGTGTGCTGGCGCTGGATTTCGTTGAGCATGTAGTTGAAGACATCGGTGAGCGCGCCCACCTCGTCGGGCGCGAATTTTTTCGCCCGGAGCGAGTAGTCCTGCTGCGTGGCCACGGTGGCGGCGGTGTGGGCGAGGGCGCGGATGGGGCCGGAGATGGAGTTCTGGAGCCGGTTCGAGACGAGCAGCGCGAGCAGGCCGGAGCTGGCGATGACGGCGAGAAAAATGACCAGGTCGAAACGCGCGGCACGCCGGAGCACCGGCCCGAAGTCGGCGCGGATGCAGAGCGTGCCAGGCCTGTCGCCGTCGAGCACGATGGGTTGGAGGTGCCGGAGCGTCAGGCCGCTGAAGACGCTGCTGACGGCATGGGATTTTTTTTCGGAGTTGGAGAGGATGTCCAGTTCGCCGAAGCGGCAGAGCGCGTGGCCGTCCGGCAGCCAGATGCTGGCGCCGATGACGGCGTCGTTTTCGCGCAGCGAGCCGAGCATTTCCTGGGCGGATTTGGCATCTTTGAAGGTCACGGCGGCGGTGGTGTTGGCGCTGATGACGCGGGCCAGCGTGGCGATGTCGCCGGCAAAGTCGTTGCGCGCGGTGAAGAGCCGGAAGCCGGCCTCGACCAGCGAACCGGCGAGGATGGCCGCGGCGCAGCTCAGCAGGATGATGAGCATGAGCTTGCGCTTGATGGGCGCGTGGCGGAGGACGGAAAGCATGTGGGCGGCGGTGGTTTGCGCCACTGAGAAAGCAGCGTCCATGCCCGCGCCCCGCCGCGGAGGCTTTTTACTCAGCCGCCGCCGCGGGGGCCGGAGCGGAGATTTTTTGCAGCAGCTCCCACGAGTAGGCGCTGAATTCCGGGGCGCGCTGTTGCGCCATCATCACCCGCCGCAGCGTGGGCTCGGCGAAGCGCCCGAGCCCGAGCGCCCGCGCCTCCTTCACGGTCTGCGGACGCGTCTCGTTGTTGCCCGCCACGTAGCGCTCGGTGGCGCTGAGCAGCGCCTGCTCCATGACCGGCGTGATGATTTCCGCCCGCCCCACCATCACGCGCTCGATCGTTTTCGGCGCGGGCGTGATCGTCAGCGGCAGCGTGCGATCTGTCCACGCGCGCGGCAGCGTGTAGAGCACGCGCAGGCCGGGCTCGCCGAGCCACGAATCCTCCCACGTCTGCACCATCGCCGCGGCTTCCTTCGCAAAAAGCCCGCGCTGCACCAGGCTCTCGCGCAGCGCGGCGGCGAGCATTTCACGGCTGCGCTTTTTCGCCTTGCCCTCATCGGCCACTACCGTCACTTCCGCGCCCGGCGCGAGGCTGTCCACTTTCTCCCAGCTCACCGCGCCGCCGCGCGCAGTGCAGACAAAAAGATCGCGCAAAGCCGCGGTGCCCGCGTTCTTCAGCGTCACGCGCGTGGCGTCGGCGCTGTCGAGCGTTACGGTCAGCGGAGCCTGGAAACTGCCGGTGCCGCGGTAGAACAGAAATTTTTCCACCTCTGCTTTTTTGTCCTCCGCCGTGACCCGCAGCAGCGCCGCGTCCGTGGCCCGCGCGGCGTAGTAATGGCTGCCGCTTTTTTCCTGCGGCAGCGTGAGGCCCGCACTTTCCGTCTTCGGCAAAATGTCCACCTTGGCCCAATGCAGCGCCGGCACCTTGGCCGCGCGCGCCGCGGTGCGCAGGGGGTTCAGGTCGGCGGCGGATTCCTGCGGATACCACTCCGTCACCTGGCCCTGCGGAAAGCCCACGCTCACATCCACCGTGCGCGCCTTGTCCGTGTAGAAATAAATGACCGGCGTTTCCATGCGCTGGCGGCAGACGGTGGCCGCGGTTTTGCCGGCCAGCACGAAGCCGCGTTTCGCGCCCGCGCGGCTGCGCTCGTACACGAATTTCGGCAGCTCGGAAACCGCGAGTGGGTTCCAGTCCATCTGCACGCCGTCCGCGCCTTGGACGCTGGTGAAGGTGCCCCATTCGTGCGCGGCAAACGCGAGGTCGGGCTCCGCGGCAAAAACCGGCGCGAGCGTGGCGAGCAGAACGGCGAGAGGAAGCAGTTTGGTTTTCATGGCGCGGCCAAGATCGCACATCTGCCCGCCCCGGTTGTCACGCCTGCGTCAGCAGGTTGTCAAAGATTTGTCAGGCCGCTCCGCGGCTCACCGCCGGCCCGCCAGTGTCGCCCCCGGCGCACCGGCCAGCCGCGCGTAGGTGGTGCGCGCCCGCTCGCGCAGGTGCTGCCAGAATTCCTCGCTCGACGCGCCGCTTTCCGCCCCGGCCTTGGCCTCGATGACCGCCAGGCACTCCGCCGCATTTTTTTCCAAATACGGCGAACTGAGCCGCCCGGTGATCGCCCCGCCGCTTTCCACCGCGACCATGCCCGCGAGATAGCGGATTTCCTCGGCCCGCACCACGTTTTCCAAGCCGCCGAAATGCCGGTACACCGCCGCGAGTTTCAGCATCTGGCCGATGCGTGCGCGGGCCTCGGGCAGCTTGCCCTGCACGGTCAGGCTCTTGGCCTGCCGCGCGTAATCCCACCACGCCGTGCGCGTGTCGGGCAGCACCTGGCGGCTGTTCGCACCGGGCAGTGCGGCCAGCTCGAGGGGGGCGAGAAAGGTGTCCATCTTCCGGGCGTCGGCGATCCAGAAAAGATCGCCCGCGACCTTCGCCGCGGTCGGCGCGGCCGCGGGCTGCACCGCCGCTTCCGGGGCCGCCGCGAGCTGGCCGATGGACAGGGCGAGGATGGGAAAAAATGCGGGCAGGGTTTTCATGATGCGGATGTGGTGCTGATGGAAATTTCTTATATCATAAAGCATGGGCGATGCCAGTAAGCCATTTGCCCGGCGCGTCGCGCGGGGCGCTGGCTGCGTCAACCTGCTTGAACAACCAAGCGCCGCGGAGTAAGCGAACGGACGTTCGTTTTTGCGAAGCTGGTCGCTTAAAAATTCCGCCATGTTCCACCCATCCCGCCATGCCCGGCCCGCGCCCGGTCGCGCCGCCGGCTTCACCCTGCTGGAGCTGCTCGTCGTGCTGGCCATCATCGCCATCCTTACCGCCGTGCTGCTGCCCGCGCTCGGGCAGGCGCGGCGGCAGGCGGACTCGGTGCAGTGCGTGGCGCAGCTCGGCAAAATCGGTACGGCCATCGCCGCCTACGCGGGCGAGCACGACGGCCTGCTGCCCGGCCCGCTGACCATGCCGCAAGGCGCGGCTTACGACGAGCGCACGCCCGGCTCGCTCGCCCGGCTGCTGGAAAATTACCTCGGCCCATCCGGCCCCGCGTCCGCTGGCGGCCCGCGCCAGTCCGCGCTTTTCCAATGCCCCGCCGCCACCCGCGCCGCGTCTGGCTACGCGCCGCCGAGCTATCTGGTGAACATGCTCCCGGTGCCCGGCTACGGGCAGTCCGCGTGGGGCGACGCCGCACTTCAGCAGCAGCCGCTGCGGCAGGCTGCGCTCGCCAATTTCGCCGAAGACACCAAGGACGGGCATCCGCTGAATCTCGCGGAAACCTGGGCGATCAAGGACGCCGACCAGGCCTACTTCGCGGAGATCAATGAGCCCGGCGCGAAGTCTGCCGCCGGCCTGCTCCCCGTGCCCGCGCACGGCGACCACCGCAACGCGCTCTTCCACGATTTCCATGTCGCCCGCGTGCAGGTCATCATCGTCCAAGTGCCCGTCACGCCGCCGCCCAAAACGCCCGATGCCCAACGCCCCGCAACCGCTCGCCGCTGACCTTGCCCGTGCGCAGTCGCCCGCCGATTTTCACCACGCCCTGCGCGCCGCGCTGGGGCGCGTGGATCAGCTCGGCGCGCAGACCGTAGCCGCCTCCGGCGTAAAGCTGGCGTGCTGCGCCGGCTGCGGGCTCTGCTGCACGCTGCGGGTCGATGTTTTCGCGCACGAAGTCTTCCTCGTCGCCGACCACATCCGCACCCATTTTTCCGCCGCCGAGCGGGCCGCGCTCACCGTCCGCCTCGCCGCGCATGCGGAGAGAGTGCGCCCGCTCACGCCCTTCGAGCACGCCACGCAAAACGTCACCTGCCCGCTGCTGCGCGACAGCCGGTGCAGCGTGTACGCCGCGCGCCCGCACACCTGCCGCCGCCATCATTCGCAGGACTTCGCCGCCTGCCAGTTCACCTACGATCATCCCACGGATCTCGATTTTCCCGGCGCGCACGACCGCGCCCTTTTCCGCACGCTGACCGAAGCCATGCGCCAGGGCGCCGAGGTCTATGCCCAGCTCGGCTACGACGCGACGATCTACGAACTCGGCACCGCGCTCGCCGAAGCGCTCGCTTCGCCCGCGAGCTGGCGGCGCTGGCGGGCGCAAAAAAAAGCTTTCCGCCACGCCTCGGAAACCCCGGCGGAGTGAAGGCCGCCGGTTAGGGCGGGGGACGGCCGGAAGGTGTGGGCGGTAAAAGCGGACGCCCCCGCCTTACGCCTTCATCCGCTCGATGCGTGCGCCGAGGGCGTTGAGCTTTTCGTCTATGAGTTCGTAGCCGCGGTCGATGTGATAGACGCGGTTGACCTCGGTCACGCCCTCGCTTTGCAAGCCTGCGAGGACGAGCGCCGCGGAGGCGCGCAGGTCGCTCGCCATGACGGGCGCGCCGCTCAGGCGCTCGACGCCTTTGATGATGGCGGTCGCGCCGTTGAGCGAGATGTCGGCGCCCATGCGCTTCATCTCGGAGACGTGCATGAAACGCTGCGGAAAGATGGTCTCGGTGATGACGGAAATGCCCTGCGCCTTGGCGAGGAGCGCGCACATTTGCGCCTGCATGTCGGTGGGGAAGCTGGGGTAGGGCTCGGTGGTGAGTTCGAGGGCTTTGGGGGAGCCGTTGCCGGTGAGGGTGAGGTTTTCGCCGTCGGCGACGAGGCTGTAGCCGGAGCGGGTGAGGGCGTCGGTGACGGCGGTGAGGTGCGAGGGATCGACGCGACGGAGGGTGACGCGGTCGCCGGTTTTCGCGCCGATGGCGGCGGCGACGAGAAAGGTGCCGGCCTCGATGCGATCGGGGATGACCTCGTGCTCCGCGCCGTGCAGCTCTTTCACGCCCTCGATGACGATACGCCGGGTACCCGCGCCTTCGATTTTCGCGCCCATCTTGATGAGGAAATTCGCGAGGTCCACGACCTCGGGTTCGGCCGCCGCGCTGTCGATGACGGTGGTGCCCTCCGCGAGCACGGCGGCCATCATCACGTTGTCAGTGCCGAGGACGGTCGGGCCTTGCTTGCCGCGCAGGTTGATGACGCCGCCGATGAGCTGGCCGGCGAAAACCTTCACGTTGCCCGACTCGATGCGGTGCATCGCGCCGAGGCCCTCGAAGCCTTT
>JANXWQ010000315.1 GCA_025351065.1 Chthoniobacter sp.
AGGACCGCGAGATCATCGACTCGATGTTCGAGATTCTGGAGATGCAACAGATCGTCCAGGGCGAAGCCCGCATCACCTTCGTCCCGCCGAAAAGCGAACTCCTCAACCAGCTCCTCGCCGCGCAGCCGGGCGGGAAAGCCGGCCCGCCGCCGGTGAAGAAATAGACGATGTGAAATCACGATGAAACAGTCGCGCCTTTGCTCCGAACTCGTCGCAATTTTTGCAGAGGCATACCCGTGTCGGCATCTTTGCTCGGCGTGTTCTCAAATACGCTATGATCCCATTCACGGTCACATTCCCCGCGGCTATTGTGGTGGGTTTGGTCGGCTTGAAGATATTGAACTCGTACTGATTTTGGCCGAGCCGGGCAACCCGCCGCCGGGTCAAGAAACGTACGATAAGAAATCCGAGCCAGATGCCTATGTTCTGGACATTGCAAATGGAGTCTTCGGTGCGATCAAAAGTGGTGACAGCGCTTTTCATAGAAACATCGCTTCGATCCTGAATGAATGCTGGCCGCAGCATACAATCGAAGAACAACTCAAGCGCACTTGGATTACCGAATCGGTGCTTTGCTCGGCCAAGATTGCCTGTGCCAAGATTCCTCGGGTATCTGAGCAAGCATGCGGTGTTCAGTATCTCAAGAAGCAACTCGATCTGCTTTCTGGGAGATTCGTTGCAACGCTTGGGCGCAAAGCAGCCCAACGGATTGCTCGACTCGAGATAGAACCAAACTTCGAAGCCGCCGCGCCTGGGCTGCCGGGCGGCAACACACAAAAATCGCGGCTATCTTGGAAACGACTCGGCAAAGCATTTCAAAAACACAGGTGCCAGTGACTTAGAGCCAACCCGCGCGTTTTCCTACCACGCGTAGTGATCCAGCCCGTAGATCAGCGCACTGCCGAGGAAACCCGTGACGCCGACGAGCGCCGCGCCGAGCAGCAGCGCGCCGCGGAAACGCTGCCGGTCCTTGGTGCCCTCCTCGCATTTGCCGAGCGTCGCCAGCCCCGCGCAGACCACCGCCCACACGCCCGTGCCCGTGCCCAGCCAGCGGTGCCAGCCGAGGATTGACGCGGACTGGCCGACGTAGCTGGTGAAGTAGGCATTGATCCACCCGAGCCCCACCGCCGCCACCGCGCCGAGCGCCGCGAGCACCACGAGAAGGCGCACCGTTTGCAGCCACGAGGGGCGCTGCGTCCACCACGCCAGCCCTTCGGCAAAGACGGCGACAAACATCAGCGCCACGGGGAAATGCGTGGACACCGGATGCAGCCGACCGAGCCAGCGCAGCGCGCGTTTCCACACGGGCATTTTGATTTCCGCGCCGCCCGTGGAAGCCGTCGGTGCGGGATGTTCCGCGGGTGCCGGCGCGGGTGCGCCCGCCTCGATCCAGCGGCGCACGGATTCCTTTTCGTCCTTGGTCAGCGGCGGCACGCTGGCGTCCTCGCCGGGCATGTCCTCCTTGAAAACCATGTCGTAGAGATCGGACTTCTCCGGGTGCCCGCGCACGATGTAGTCCGCGTTTGCGGCCACGCGTTTGAGATCGAGCACGTAGCCGAATTTTCCTTTGGGCCGCGGCAGTTCCGGCCCGTGGCAGTCCGTGCATTTAGCCTCGAAAATCTCGCGCACCCTGCCCGCCAGCCGTGCCGCATCGCCGTCCGTCTCCGCTGCCCGGCCGCCCAGCGCCGCGAGCAGGAGCGTGAGCGTGCAGGTGAGAAAAAATCGCATCGTGAGTGTGGGATGATGAGGCCGCGGACGGCGCGATTCTTAGGCGCAACTCCCTCTCGCAGGACACGCTCTTTTTTTTCAACCGCCAGCCGCTACCGCGCCGCCTCGAAGGCCACGCGGAAGCCCTGGTTCGCCAGCGAGCCGTGGCGGTCCATGCGGACGATGTCCGTGAGGTTGCAGGCGGCGCACGTCCCCCCGCCCGCGCGTCGCGCAGAAGTGCCGGGGGGGAGAATTGAACTCCCGACCTAGGGCTTATGAGTCCCCCGCTCTACCACTGAGCTACCCTGGCTTTTTCTGACGGCTTACTGAACGCGACGGCGAAATCCCGTCCAGTAAAAACGGACAGCTATTATGCACGGCTGCGCGGCGCTGGCAACGGATTTTGCCAGCGGCGGCGGCGGAGAAACGGCTTCCCAACGCGGGCCGCTCGCAGCTACTCCATGCAGCAACTTTATGGAACGCGACCCCGCCAACGACCCCGACCTCGCCGCCGAAGTCGCGCTGATGCAGCGCGTGGGCGCGGGTGACCGGCAGAGCTTCGCGGAGCTTTACGACCGCTTTTCCGGCGTGCTTTTTTCCACCGCCTACCGCGTGCTGAACAATCAGGAAGCCGCGGAGGACGTGCTGCAGGATGCGTTCGTGATGATTTGGGAAAAGGCTCCGCTCTACGACCCGGCGCGCGGCAAGCCGATGACGTGGGCGGCGACGATCACGCGCAACAAGGCGATCGACCGGCTGCGCTCGACGGTGCGGCGCAACCGGCTGCGCGACGACGTGGAGCGCGAGGCGGAGACCCTGGCGCAATTCGACGACCGCAGTTCGTTCGAGGCGATGGCGTCGGGCGAGGCGGCGCAGATCGTGCGCGCGGCGCTGCAAAAGCTGACGAAGGATCAGCGCGAGGCCATCGAGCTGGCGTTCTTTTCCTCGCTGACGCAAACGGAAATCGCCGAGCGCCTCGGCGAGCCGCTGGGCACGGTGAAGGCGCGCGTCCGCCGCGGGATGATGAAGCTGCGCGAGGTGCTGGAGCCGCCGCTGTAGG
>JANXWQ010000316.1 GCA_025351065.1 Chthoniobacter sp.
CGAACTGCATCAACTCCGGCCTGCGCCGCGTCTATGTGCTCACGCAGTTCAACTCGGCCTCGCTGCACAAGCACATCAACTCCTCGTACAAGTTCGACAACTTCTCCCGCAGCTTCGTCGAAATCCTCGCCGCGCAGCAGACGCCCACGGACACGAGCTGGTACCAGGGCACCGCCGACGCCGTGCGGCAAAACCTCCGCGATTTCCTCCAGTACCCGTACGAGTATTACGTCATCCTCAGCGGTGATCAGCTCTACCGCATGGATTTCCGCGAAGTGCTCAAGCAGCACATCGAAACGAAAGCCGACATGACCCTCGCGACCATCCCCGTCGCCCGCGAGCCTGCGAAAGACTTCGGCGTCATGCACACCGACGAGAATCGGAAGATCATCCGCTTTGAGGAAAAGCCGAAAGATCCCGCCGTGCTCGACGCCATGCGCATCCCGCCGGCGCTTTTGAAAGAGCTGGGCCGCGACGCCGGCGCTGAGCTGTTTCAGGCGTCGATGGGCATCTACATTTTCAATCGCGAGGTGCTCGTGCAGGCGCTGGACAATGACTTCGTGGACTTCGGCAAGCACGTCATCCCGGACATGCTGAAAAAATTCCGCGTCCACTCGTACATCTACCAGGGTTACTGGGAGGACATCGGCACGATCCGCGCTTTTTTCGACGCGAATCTCCAGCTCACGAAAGCCGTGCCGGACTTCAATTTTTTCGACACCGTCACCCCCATCTACACGCACGCGCGTTTCCTCCCCGGCAGCAAAATCAACGGCGCGACCATCCGCCACGCCATCATCTCCGACGGCTGCATCATCGACGACGCCCACATTGAGCGCTGCGTCGTCGGCATCCGCAGCTTCATCAAGAGCGGCACCACCATCCGCGACAGCATCGTCATGGGCGCGGATTTTTACGACGCCGACCAGGCGGCGCGCGGCAACACGCCCGAGCTGGGCATCGGCAAAAACTGCGTCATTGACCATGCGATCATCGACAAAAACGCGCGCGTCGGCGACGGCGCGGTCATCACCCCGGACGGCAAGCCGGAGAATTTTGACGGCGACAACTACTACATCCGCGACGGCATCGTCGTCGTGCCCAAGGGCGGCGTCATCCCGGCGGGCGCGTGGATTTGAGCGGCGGGCGAAAATTTTCCGCAAGAAAACCGCGGTTCCGCGCGTCTTCCCAGTGCCCGCCACGGCGCGCGCGTCCGGCTTGACCAATCATTTACATCCCGCTGCTTGGCGCGTGCCCCGTGCTGTGGCATAAACATCTCCCAAATTTATGAAGGCGATCATTCCCATCCTCCTGACCCTCGCGCTGGCGGCGGCGAGCCCGTCGCGTGCCGCGGATTTTTTCGGCGTGCCGGAAAAAACCGTCGTCCCAAAACCCGTCGCCACGCCCGTGCCCGCGCCCGCCACACCCGCTCCGGCGACCCCGGCCCCGGCCACGCCCACCCCGGCGCGCGGCCCGAATTCGCCCGCGCCCATCACCGGCGCACCGGCCGACGACACGCCGCCTGCGCTCATCCCCGACGCTGCGCAGCTCAAGACCCCGGCCGTTGGCGGAGCCAAAGACGCGGGCCGGCCTTTCCGCGACCTCGGCCCGGACAATGGCGTACTCATCGGCCTCGAGTACACCATCGGCACCACGGACGACGGCGCGAAATTCATCGAGTCCCTCACCCCGCTCTACGTGCGCCCGACGGGCAAAGCCCACGGCACCCTGCGCGGCACGCTCAAGCCCGGCAACCCCGCCACCGTCCTCGAAGCCCGCCCCGGCTTTGCAATCGCCGCCATCGAGGCCCGCGGCGCCGACACGCTGGAAGCCATCCGCGTCACCTTTATGCGCTACGAAAACGGCGCGCTCGACCGCGCCGAGCGCTACACCGGCAAATGGATCGGCGGCGAAAGCACCGCGCCCGCGCAGTCCCTCCGCACCGACATCCGCCCCATCGTCGGCATCTACGGCAAAGCCGACAGCGCCATCCGCGAATTCGGCCTCCTCGTCCGCCGCGAAATGCCGAAGACGCCGCCGGTCGCCAGCGCCAATCCCTTTGGCACACCCGTCACGCCGAAAGGCGACGAGCCGCCCGAGCCTGCCTCCGACATGCCGGATGTGGCCGTCAGCCGCACGCCCGCATCGCCGCTCGAACCCACCGCCTTTGACCCCGCGATCCTCAAGACCGTCATCGTCGGCGGACAGCAGGACAAGGGCACGCCCTTCCGCGACCTCGCGCCGCCCGGCGGCACCCTCGTGGGGTTCGACTACACGCTCGGCACCTGGGGCAAAGGCGCGGACATCAGCTCCCTGCGTCCGGTGTACCTGCTCCCCGGCGGCGTGAAAAAAACCGGCGACCTGCACGGCTCCAGCACCGTCACCGCCACCCGGCTCGAAGCCCGCCCCGGCTACGCCATCGGCTCCATCGAGGCGCGCGGCGGCGTGGTCATCGACGGCTTTCAGCTCACCTTCCTGCGGATGAAAGGCCCGGCGCTCGACCCCGCCGACCACTACCAAAGCCCGTGGCTCGGCGCGACGAGCGGCAGCCCGCAGCGGCTCGACGGCGGCGGCCAGCCCCTCGTCGGCCTCTACGGCCAGGCGGGCAAAGACCTCAACGCCATCGGCCTTTTCGTCAAAGCGGACGCGGCCAGCATGGCGCCCGCGACCTCCGGCACAGCGCCCACCACGGCCGGCGGCGTGCAGGTCTTCGCCTGCGCCGATGATGAGTTTACGCTCTTCCTCAACGGGCGCGAAATCCTCGCCGGCACCAATCCGCGCCACGTCGAGACCAGCGAGTTTCCCATCGTTAAAGGCGACGTCCTCACCGCCATCGTCAAAGACAAAGGCGGCGGCGAAGCGTGGCTCTCGCTGCGCGTCGTCCGCGACGGCAAAACCATCCTCGACGCCGGCGACTTGCACTACCTCACCGCCGAGGCACTCAACTGGAAAACCAACAAGCTCACCACCGGTTTCAAAGACCCCAAAGTCTGGACGCATGAACTCGCGATGGGCACCGACAAACGGCCCCGCGCCGCGTGGGCCAATGCGAAGGACGCGACCGCCACGGTGCTCTATTTCAAAGGCATCGTACCGTGACGGGTCAGGGATGAGCGAGGAGTCAGGCGCTTTTCCAGGGCGCGGGTGAGCCAGTTCCAGGCGAGCGCGAGGCCGGTGCCGAGCGTCCAAAACATGACCGGCACCACCGGCAGCAGATAGCGGCTGAGCGGACGCCCCACGGTGCAGAGCAGCACGATGAGGAACCACCACGACACCGCGGCGGTGCTCCACCAGAGCTGCATTTTTCCGCGCCGGAAAAGGGCGAGAGCGGTGACGCCGAGCGAGGTCCACAGCACGGGCCACCACGCGAAAAGCCACGCCTTGTCATTCATGCGCTTGTAGCCGGCGAGGTGCGCATTGCGATACGCGGGCTCCAGTCGGCGCACGGTTTCCGCGGCGTGCAGCAGCGGCCAGGTGGTTTCGTTCGCGAGGCTCTTGCAGGCGGCGCGGATGTCGCCGGGGCTGGGGTTCGTGGCGTTGGTGGCGAGGCGGAGCTGGATTTTGACAAAATCCTGCCAGCACTGCCGCGCGTAGCCGGCGGGATGCGCGCGGATGGCCTCGGTGGCGAGCCGCCAGCAAAGGCGGTCGAGTTCCGCGGGGGTGCGGCCGGTTTGGTCAAAGCGCTCGCGCATCCGCGGCACGGCGGTGCGGGCGAGGATTTCGTTGTTATCGAGATGTTTTTTCGCGCGGTAGGCTTCGATGTCCTCGCGAATGAGCGCCTTGATCTCCGGCTCGATTCCGCCATCGAGCACGGTGAACTGCGCGACGCGCGCGAAGAGCATCGAGCCCGGCTGCGGCTGCGGCTGGCGGTCGTGGATGGTGAGCTGGCGGAAAATTTTCGCGCCCGCGAAAGGCAGCGCGAGTCCGGCGAGAAAAACGGCGGCGGAAAGCGCGGCGGCGCGCGGCGTGCGGCGCGCATCCCAAACGAGCGCGGCGAGGACGACGACGGGGAAAGGCGCGAGCACATTGCGCGTCAGCGCGAGCAGCGCAGCGGACGCGCCGCAGACGAAAAGCCAGCCGCGCGCCGGGCTCGCCAGCGTGCGCCACCAGGCGGCGAAAGCCGCGCAGGCCAAGACCGCCATGAGCAGGTCGTTGCGGATGAGCTGCTCGAGAAAAAGCTGCTGCCCGTACGCGGCGAGCGCGAGCCCGCAGGCGATCACCGGCCAGTGCGCGCGCCGCCCGCACATCGCACGCAAAACCGCCGCGCAGCCCAGCACCAGCAACCCGCCGAGCACATGCTGAAACGCGACCACCGCCTCGAAACTGCCCCCCATTTTCAGGCACGCCGCGATGACCAGCGAATAAACCGGGCCGCGCTTCGGGTCGCTCTCCCAATGCCCCGTGTCGAGCCACTGCACTGCCGCGCCCGCATAGCCCCGCGAGTCCTTTGACCACAAATATCCCGGCAGCACATGGGCCATGTAAACCCGCGCCGCCACGATCGCGGCGACGAGCAAAATCCAGCCCGCGATTTCCGCCGCGCGCGACGGCTGCGTGAGCCAGCGCAGCGTGCGGTCGGCGGCGCGGAGCAGGCGGGCGGTGGTCGTGCTGGGCATGAAACAGGAAAGGCTTGTGCGCCACGGTCTGTGTCGTTTTTCTCGCGCGATGAAAACAATTTTCGGGCTCGGCGGAGCGGGCGCGTTTTCCTTCCGGCGCTGTCTGTGGCTGGGCCTGCCCGCGCTGGTGCTCGGCGCGGTTTTGCGCCTCTCGCTGCTCATGGCGATCCCGGAGGCGTTCTTCGGCTCGGACAGCGCGTCCTACTCGAAGACGACGGAGGATTTGCATCTCAAAGGCCACTTCAATTTCCCGGCCAAGCGGCGCTACATCTATCCCCTGCTCCTCGTGCCCGCGCCGGAGGTGCCGTTTTGCAACACGCCCCAACTCGTCGCCGCCGTGCAGCACACCGCCGGGCTGGCGATGATCCTCGGCATCGGCTGGATCACCGGGCATCTCGTGCGGCGGCCTGCGGTGTGGGTGCCGGTGGTCACGCTCTTCGCCGCGGTCTGGCCGCACATGCTCTACTACGAGCACGAAATGATCAGCGAATGTCTGGTGCTCGGCGCCTTCATCGTCGCGCTCGTCATCGCCGCGCCGTCGGGTGGGCTGGGCACGGCGCGGCGGCTCGGGTGGTTCCTCGTGCTGGCGTTGGGCGTCATGGCGGTGAAACCCGCCGGGCGTCCGCTGTGGCTCGGACTTTTCCTCGCGGCCCTGCTGATCACGCGGCGGCCGCTGGCGTGGCCGCGCGCGTTTTTTCTCACCGTGCCCGTGGCCGTGCTCATCGCCGCGACCTCGGGCGGCGACAAGCAGGGGCCGTGGTTGTTCCTCTGCTCCACGCTGCCGCTCGTCCGCGCCGAGGGCGAGCCCTATGCCCGTGAACGCGCCCTGCTCCGGCCCGCCATCGAGGAGGCGCGCGCCGACCTGCCGAATTACGCGTTCAACCAGTTCACCTTCAAAAAACGGCTGAGCGACACGCGGCCCACGGCGCGGCTTGGGCCGGAGTATGCGGAGTTCACCCGCGACGCGGCGCGCTTCACCAAAGTGGCCACGGCGCTCGGGCGCGAGGCTGTGCTCGCGCACCCTCTCGAGTACGCGCGGCTCGTCATCCAGAAAGCCCTCGTCGCCGGCAGCACGCGCGAGCACGACAAGCGGCTCCTGCCCGCGGGCTTTTGGTCCGACCAGCGCGATTCCAGCGACGACCGCTGGCAGGAGCGCCCGAAGGAAATGGCCGTGATCTACGAAATGGACGAGCCCGCCTACCGCCAGCTCGTGGCGGAGCGCGAGCAGCGCAAAGTGTGGTTCGAGCCGCAAGTGCGCTGGCTCCAGCGCGTGCAGTGGATCAACGCCGAACCCGGCCAGCCCGGGGAAAAACCGCGCCTCAGCCTGGCGCCGCTGGGCTGGCTCCTGGTCCTCGGCATCGCGGGCGCACTCGTGCCTGGACGCTGCGTGCGCACGTCGATCCTGTGGCTGCCGCTCGCACTTTATCTCGGCATCGTCTTCGCCGTCGGCGACCGCGTCTCGCGCTATCTGGAGCCGGTCGAGGCGGTCATGTTCATCCTCATCGTCATCGGCCTCGATGTGGTGCTCGATGGACTCACGGCGCTGTGGAAAAGCGTGCGCCCCACGTCCGCCGCGCCGGTGGCCGGTGGTGAGCAGGCCGTTTGAAAGAAGACAGAATTTACAGAATGAACAGAATTGGAAAAGCGCCTCGGGACATTCTGTTAATTTTGTAAATTCTGTCCAAAATCCCGCCCCGTCGGTCCTAACTGTCCAACCGTCCGCAACCCCTCCCGCCATGCACAACCTCCGCTCGCGCATCCTCGGTCTGGCGATGCTCTCCACCATTGCGGCGCACGCCGCGCCCTTGCAGCCCATCCCCGACGCCCTCAAACCGTGGGAGACATGGGCCACCTGGAGCGACGAACACCGCTGGTGCCCGACGCCTTACTCCGACGCGAAAAAGCATCTCTGCTTTTGGCCGTCGCGCCTCGGACTGCAAGCCGCGCGCGGCGGCGGGAAGTTCGATCTCACCGTCACCGTCTTTCACGAAACGTGGGTGCCGCTGCCGGGCAGCGCGGACGTGTGGCCGCTCGATGTAAAGGCGAACAGCGCCGCCGTGGCCGTGCTCGATCACGAGGGCCAGCCCGCGGTGCGGCTCGGCGCAGGCACGGTTCATCTCGAAGGCGCGTACCGCTGGACCGACGTGCCGCAGCGCCTCCCGATTCCACGCGAGATCGGCATCCTCGCGCTGACGCTCGACGGTCAGCCGGTGGACGCGCCGGCGTGGGACGCGCAGGGTTTTCTGTGGCTGAAACGCGACGGCTCCGCCGAGGAGGCGGACAAGAATTTTCTCGCCGTGAAACTCTACGCGTCGCTGGAAGACGGCATCCCGCTGTGGCTGCGCACCGAGATCGAGCTGACCGTCTCCGGCAAGAGCCGCGAGGAAGACCTCAGCACCATCCTGCCCGAAGGCTGGAAACTCGCGTCCATCGAGAGCCCGATCCCCGTCGCCGTCGATGACACGGGCCGCATGAAAGCGCAGGTGCGCGCGGGCAAGTGGACGCTGCACGCCGACGCCTTCCGCTTCGACAACCCGAAGGAATTTCGCTACGCCGCCGCCGCCCGCCCCGCCGTGGCGGAGGAACTCGTCGCCTTCCGCGCGCGGCCGGATTTTCGCATCGTCGAGTTCACCGGCGCACCGTCCATCGACGTGTCGCAGACCACCTTTCCCGAGCGGTGGCGCGAGCTGCCCGTGTACCGCTGGGACACCACCGCGCCCTTTCGCATCGAGGAGCGGATGCGCGGCATGGGCGACCAAAAGCCCGCCGGCCTGACCATCGCGCGGGAGTGGTGGCTCGATGAAAACGGACGCGCCCTCACCTTCCGCGACCACCTCGCCGGCGCGATGCAGCAGACGTGGAGGCTCGACGCCGCGGCGGGCCAGGACCTCGGCTCCGTGCGCAGCGGCGGGCAGGGCCAGCTCATCACCCGCAACCCGCGCAACGATGCGCCCGGCGTCGAAATCCGCACCCGCAACCTCAACCTCGAAGCCACCGGCCGCATGGCGCGCGCGCCCGCCCTCCCCGCCACCGGCTGGCGCTCCGACGCCGACGCCCTCACCGTCACGCTCAACCTCCCGCCCGGCTGGCGGCTCTTCGCGCTCTTCGGCGCGGACTGGGTGCGCGGCGACTGGCTCACCGCGTGGACGCTGCTCGACCTTTTCCTCCTGCTCATCTTCGCGCTCGCGGTCGGGCGGCTGTGGGGCAAAGGCGCGGGCGTGCTCGCGTTCCTCGCGTTCGGCCTCGCGTATCACGAACCCGGCGCCCCGCGTTACCTCTGGCTCATCCTCCTCGTCCCGCTCGCGCTCGACCGCGTGGTGCCCGCGGGTTGGGGGCGGCGTCTCGTGGGCGTGGGAAAATGGATCGCGATTGCTGCGTTCGTGATCGTGCTCGTGCCGTTCATTGCGCAGCAAATTCAGCAGGCGCTTTATCCGCAGTTGGAGAGCGGTGTCACCGAGGCGGGCTTTTCGGCGGAGGAAAATAACGAGCCGTTTCCACAAGCCGAAGTCAGTCCCCGCAGCGGCTCCAAGCTACAGACGAAACTCGAACGCATCGTCCTTCCAAAGTTGGAATTCAAGGAAGCGACCATTCGTGAATCACTCGATTATTTGAAAAGGAAAAGCATCGAGCTCGATCCCGACGAGCCCAAGACGGGCGTCAATATCATCCTCAAACTCGACGAGGGCAGTACGGTCGATTCCCGGATCACCATGTCCCTCTCAGACGCTCCATTGATCGAAGCGCTAAGATACGTGTGCGGCATGGCCAACCTAAAGTTTAAGATCGAGCCGTATGCCGTCGTCGTTGTTCCCACCGGTCTGACTCCCCTCTCAGCCGCTGACCCGCTGGGCGTCCCTGATGCCGCAGCCATCCCGGGCCTCGACGCGGCACCCGCCGCCGCTGCTGTCAGCGTGAGGTCGTTTGGGAAATCGTTATCCAGCGACAACCTGAAGTACGCCGCAGAGGCCCGCATCCAGACCGGGCCCGGCGTGCCGGAGTGGAAATGGCGGGAGGTGAGTTTCGGGTGGAACGGCCCGGTGTCCGCCGCGCAGCAGGTGAAGCCCGTGCTCATCTCGCTCACGCTCGAACGCGTGCTCACCGTGCTCCGCATCGCGCTGCTGCTCGCGCTCGCCGCCGTACTGCTCGGCGCGCGGAAGCTCACCGGCGCGGTCTTTCGCGCCAGCGGAAAAACCGCCGCGCTGCTCGCGCTGCTTTGCACCGTCGCGAGCGCCTCGGCGCAGACGCCCATCCCCGATGCCGCCACGCTCGACAAGCTGCGCGAGCGCCTTCTTGAAATCTCCGACGCCTACCCAAACGCCGCCGACATCCCCTCCGTCTCGCTCACGCTCAGCGAGCGCAAGCTCACCATCGACGCCGAGATTCACGCCGCCGTCCGCACCGCCGTGCCGCTGCCGGGCCGGCTGCCCGCGTGGTCGCCGCTCACCGTGCTCGTCGATGACAAACCCGAGCCCGCCCTGCGCCGCGACGACGGCTATCTCTGGCTCGTGATCGAGGCCGGCGTGCATCGCGTGCGCGTCGCGGGTTCGCTGGCGAATGTGACCGAGTGGGAGTGGACCTTTCTGCTCAAGCCGCGGCAGGTGAAAATCGACGCGCCGGGCTGGACCTTCAGCGGCGTGAAGGCGGACGGCGTGCCGGAGCAGCAGATCTTTTTCACGCTGAAACAAAAAGCCGCCGCCGGCGCGGCGAGCTACGAGCGGCAGGATTTGCAAAGCATCGTCGCGCTTGAGCGCAGCCTCGAACTCGGCCTCATCTGGCAGGTGCGCACGACCGTCACGCGCCTTTCGCCTTTGGGCAAAGCCATCGCTCTGCGTGTGCCGCTGCTGCCCGGTGAAAACGTACTCTCCGCCAACGCGGTGGTGAAGGACGGCTTCATCGAAGTGCGGCTCGGCGCGCAGGAGCAGAGCTTCGCGTGGGAGAGCGGCCTCGCGGTCGTGCCCGCGCTCCAGCTCGCCACCCGCGCCGACGATGCGTGGGTCGAGCGCTGGCGGCTTGTCGTTTCCCCGGTTTGGAATCTCGCGATCAACGGACTCGCACCCGTCTTTGAAGCCGACGCGCCCATGCCGGTGACGAGCAATTCCACCATCCGCGCGAGCGGCGGCGATTTGATCCCGACGTGGCAGCCGTGGCCGGGCGAAAGTGTGACGCTCACGATCAGCCGCCCGGAAGCCATCGCCGGCGCCACCGTCACCGTCAGCCGCGGCGCGCACACCATCACGCTCGGCGCGCGCCAGCGCACCTCAAAGCTCGACCTCGCGCTGCGATGCAGCCTCGGCGAAGACTTCCTCGTCGCCCTGCCTGCCGGGGCCGAAATCACCGCGCTCACGCACAAC
>JANXWQ010000322.1 GCA_025351065.1 Chthoniobacter sp.
TCGGGGCGGCGGGCGCGGACTTCGTCCATGAAGACGGTCGTGTTCACCGGCAGCAGGTCGGGGTCGGGAAAGTAGCGGTAGTCGTGGGAGGATTCCTTCACGCGCATCTGCGAGGTCTGACCCGCGTCGTCGTCCCAGCGGCGCGTGGACTGGATGAGCGTCTCGCCGCGCCCGACGGCGGCCGTTTGCCGCTCGATCTCGTAGGCCAGCGCACGGCGCACGCCGCTGATCGAGTTCATGTTTTTGATTTCGATTTTCACGCCCAGTTCGGCGGTGCCGGCCTCGCGCACGCTGATGTTGCAGTCGCAGCGCATCTGGCCGAGTTCCATGTCGGCGTCGCTCACGCCGCCATAGACTAGGATCTGCTGGAGCGCGGTGAGGTAGGCGAACGCCTCCTCTGGCGACTCGATCTCGGGCTCGCTGACGATCTCCATCAGCGGGGTGCCGGCGCGGTTGAAGTCGATGCCGGTGCTCGTCTCGAAGTGCTGCGATTTCGCCACGTCCTCCTCGAGATGGATGCGGGTGAGCTTCACACTTTTACCGGGATTCGTAATACTTTTCTGCGCGTCCTTTGGATACGCGAAATCGTGCAGCGGCACCTCGCCGCCCACGCAGATCGGCGCGTCGAACTGGGTGATCTGGTAGTTCTTCGGCATGTCCGGGTAGAAGTAATTTTTGCGGTCGAACTTGCAGACCTCGGGCACCGCGCAGCCGAGCATGAGACCGGTGAGCGCGCTCATTTTCAACGCCTCCTCGTTCATCACCGGCAGCGCGCCGGGGTAGCCGAGGCACACGGGACAGGTGTGCGCGTTTGGCCCAGCGCCGTACTCCACGGGGCAGGCGCAAAACATCTTGCTGCGCGTCTTGAGCTGGACGTGGACTTCGAGGCCGATGGTGGGAACTAGGGGCATGTTGAGAGTTGAAAGTTGAGGGTTGAGAGGCGCGTCAAGGCGGGCGGCGGGCCGATGATAAAGCCGCGGGCCGCTCAACACTCAACACTCAACTCTCAACCTTCTCAGTGCTTCTCCGGCGGCGGCTTGATCGCGTAGTCGAGCGCCTTTTCAAACTCGAATTTGCGCATCAGTTCGCCGATCTCCGCGTCGTTCGCGGCGGCGATGATGCGGGGGTTGCGGATGAGGCCGAGATAGTTGCGGTTGATGATGTCGCGGGTGATCTCGGGGTCGCTTTGCAGGGCGGCGACCTTTGGGTGCGCGAGCAGCGGCTGCACGCCGGGGAAGGCGAGGAAACGGTTCACGCTTTTCTCGTCGGAAACCATGACGCCGAGCTTGTGCAGGATGACGTAGAGCGTGCCGGGGATGGGATCGACCTGCTGCACCATCGCGCCGGCGGCGCCGCTTTCGAGCGAGTGCTTCATCTGCGCGAGCCCGCGCACCACGGCGTTCGGCGGGGCGGCGCTCGGGGTGGGGGTGGGAGTGGGTTTGCCGAGGGTGAGGTGCTGGTTTTTGGCGACCGCGATCTGGGTCTCGGCCACGCTGCCGAGCAGGCGGATGCCGAGGATGGCGATCCACACCACGAACAGCCCGTACACCGCGCCCACGCACGCGCCGGAGAAGCCGTAGCCGAGCCGCACCAGCCCCACGCTTTGCTGCGAGGTTTTTTTGAAAAGGATCGAGCCCACGAAGGTGATCGCGCAGTACATCACAAAGCCGGTGATGACCGCGCCGGCGACGGCGAGCACATTTTCCGGCAGATCGAAAACGCGGTGCAGCACCGGCCCGAGCACGCCGCCGCCGAAATAACCCACGAGATACGCCACCAGCAGCGCGATCACGCCGAGCACCTGCCGCACGATGCCGACGCGCCAGCCGTGCCACGCCTTCAGCAGCACCACCACGGCGGCTCCGCCGAAAAAGGCGAGCTGGAACGAGTCGGGGGCGGCGGTGGACATCGGCGGAGATTGAGGAGAAAAGCGGATTTAGGAAATGGGCAAAGCGCCCAGCGGCGCATCTCCCGCGCACCTATCCGCAACCCGCGTGCCCGCGCAATCGGGAAATGCAGCACGCTATCCGGCACCCGCTTTTTACGGCACCTGCGGGGTGACGACGTGGTAGAAGCGCTTCGTGTTTGCGCCGACGGTGGTGTCGGTGGAATCCACAGCCTGTGGCGCGGAGGGCGGCGCGGCGATCTGAGTGAGGGTCGTCCAGAGGGCGTCGGTGAGCAGGTTTTTGTACTGGATGGTGTAGGCGTGGCCCTGCTGCGCGATGAACTGAATGTGGAACTGGCCGGACGTGTTCGTGGTGATGCTGGCGCGCAGGGTGTCGCTGGCGTTGCGCGGGTCGGTGCCGGCGAGGTACTCGGCTTTGTTGGTCTGGCCGTCGCCGTCGGGATCGGCGGTCTCGCCGGCGATGCCGGGCGTATTGGCGTCGGCGGCGAAATGAGCGACGAGCCAGTTGTTGTAGGCGGTTTCCTTGATCGTGAGCGTCGCGGCGCTGCGTGGGCTCAGGGTCGCGGCACCGGCCGGGTTCGTCAGCGTGAGGAGCACGGTCTCATCGGCCTCGACAAGCGCGTCGGCGAGGATTGGCACGGTGAAGGTGCGCGGGGTGACGTCGTCGGCAGGCCAGCTCAGCGCGCCGGAGGCAGCGGTGTAATCAGCGCCGGCAATGGCGGTGCCGTCGGCGGTCGCGTATTGGACCGTCACCACACCGCCGGTCCAGCCGGTGCGCG
The DNA here is from genome assembly GCA_025351065.1 of Chthoniobacter sp. Taxonomy (GTDB): domain Bacteria; phylum Verrucomicrobiota; class Verrucomicrobiia; order Chthoniobacterales; family Chthoniobacteraceae; genus Chthoniobacter. The sequence goes on from JANXWQ010000322.1 coordinate 2,686, forward strand.
TGACCGTGATCGTCGCGGTGACGTTGCCTTCGTCGATGTTGTAAACCGGCTGCGAGAACTCGAACACGCTCGCGGCGAAGGTGATTTCCAGCGCGGGACGCAGCGCCGTGGTCGCCGCTTCCGAGGAAAGGAACACCCAGCCGTCCACCGAGGCATTCAAGAGCGCCCAACCGCGGTTCATCGCCGTGCCCGCGATCCACGAGCGCACATCGCCGGTGACATCAAACATCGCGGGAACGCTGAGCACGCGCGGGATCAGCGTGAATGCAGGAGTCGCGGCGGCTTCGATGCCGTCGGCGGTCACACCGTCCAGAAGGCTGTTCCAGGTCGAGGATTCATCCCACGCCGCGAGCATCCGGTGCAGCGAC
>JANXWQ010000352.1 GCA_025351065.1 Chthoniobacter sp.
GCGGGGCGCTCGGAGCCGTAGAGTTTCGGCCACTCGGCGAGGAGCACGGCGGCGATGGCGGGATCGTCGCTGAGGGCGAGGCCGCGGGCGGCGTCGGCGCTGAGGTCGCGCTCGTGGAGCATCGCCTCGCAGACCTCGCGCAGCCAAGGCGGGCGGGCTTCGATGAGGGTCTTGAGCGCAATGCGGCGGAGGCGCAGGTCGTCGGTTTTGTTCAGCGCAACGATGCGGATTTCGTCGAGCGCGCGGCCATCGCCGAAGGCCGCGCTGAGGTCGCGGAGGCGGTCGCGGAGCGGCTCGGTGGCGTCTCTGGCGAGTGCGGCGGAGACGCGATCCCACGTCGCGGGCTTGGCGACTTTGCGGCGTCCGATGAGGCCGTCGGCGATGCCGTCGAGCACGGCCTGACGGCTGGCGGGCGAGGATTTTTCCGCGAGGCCCGCGAGCACGGCGTCGAGGCGCGCGGGCGCGCTTTCGATTTCCTCGGTGAGCCGCCGCGCGCCGAAACGCTGCACGCGCGCGAGCCGCGCTTCGGCGATGAGTTTTTCAAACGCCACGCCGGGCGTGCCCGCGAGCGGCTCGACGCCGGCCCACAGCACGAGCGGCAGGTTGTGGTCGCCGTCGTCCTCGGCGTGCGTGAGCAGCGCGGCGGCTAGCGGGGCGCGCTGCGCGACGGGCAGCGCGTTCACGAGCGAAGCGAGCGCGAGGCGGACGAGTGCGCTGGGTTCTTTCGCCGCGAAAGCCGGGAGCTGCTCCGCGAGCACGCGCTTGAAACGCTCTCCGCTCGCCGCGTCCGCGTGGCTTTGGTCTTCCAGCAGGCGCACGGCCCACGCGCGCACGGCCTCGTCGCCATCGGCGAGCAGCGACGCCAGCAGCTCCATGTCGCTCCGCTGCGCGACGTGCAGCGCCCACAGCGCACGCAGCCGATGCACGGTGTCCTCGTCCTCGGCGACGATGCGCCGCAGCGCGCTCACCGCATCCGCGAGGTCGCTCTTTTTTTCCGCGCGAGCGGCGAGGACGCGGCGCGACTGCCGCGCGAGCCAGTCGTTCGGGCTGAGCTGGAGCGCGGCGAGTTGCGCGCCGCTGAGTTGCGCGAGGTCGCCCGTCGTGCGCGGCCCTGGCTGGCCGTGGGTGATTTTGAAAATGCGCCCGCTGGTGCGGTGGACGCCGTCATTGTCGTGGCACTCGCCCGCGTCGCTCCAGTCGCTCACAAAGACGCCGCCATCCGGCGCGGCGATGATGTCGATCCCGCGGAACCAAGCGTCCGGCGAGTAGAACGCATCCGGCTCCGCGCGTCCGGTGAAGCCGCTGCCCGTGCGCTCCAGCCGCTCCACGTTGAACCGCCTGCCGTGGAAATTCACGGTCAGCAATTTGCCCGCCCACTCCGCCGGCCACTGCCCGCCTTGGTAAATCATCAGGCCCGAATGCGCGTGCCCGCCGCCCGCCGCGCTCGTCGCGTCAGTCACGCCTTTGCGAATGTCGGCCCAGCCTTCGCCCGTGGCCCAATGCACATGGTCGGCGTGCTGCTCGATGAGTTCGTAGATGCGCGCGTTTGGATCGTCGCCAAACATCCGCCGGTAATGCGCGCCGGGGATGACGTGCCACAGGTGCCCGATGACCGTGTTGATGAAAAACGCCTCGCCCTTCGCGTCCCAATCCATGCCCCACGGATTCGTCGTCCCCTGCGCGACGACTTCAAATTTCCGCCGCTGCGGATGGAAGCGCCAGATGCCCACATTCATCGCGATGCGCTCCGCGTCCGGGGTGCCCGGCTTGCCGAGATGCGATGTGCCGAGGATGCCCTGCCGGCCATACAGCCAGCCGTCCGGGCCCCAGCGCAGGCCGTTCGCGACGGTGTGGGCGGCGTGCTGGAAATCGAAACCGTCGAGCACGACCTCGGGCGCGGCGTCCGGCACATCGTCGCCGTTCGCGTCGGGGATGAAGACGAGATTTGGCAGGCACAGCGCCCACACGCCGCCCGTGCCGATTTCAATGCTGGAGAGCCTTTCCGCGCCGGCCCAAAAAACCGTGCGCTTGTCGAAACGCCCGTCGTTGTCCGTGTCCTCGAGGATTACGAT
>JANXWQ010000360.1 GCA_025351065.1 Chthoniobacter sp.
TCTTGGTAGCGCTGGGTGCGTTGCGCGTACCAGGTGTGCATGGAGTGGCCGGCCTCGTGCGCGAGCGTGTACACGTCGGAGAAAACGTCGCGCTTGTAGTTCATCATGATGAACGGCGGATTGCCGAAGCTCGACGAACTGAACGCGCCGCTGCGCTTGCCCTTATTTTCGTAGCGGTCGCACCAGCGCCCGCGCAGCCCCGCGCGGAGTGTGGCTGTGTACTCGCTGCCGAGCGGCGCGAGCGAGGCCAGCACCTGATCGCAGGCCGCGTCCCATGGCACGTCGGTTTCGATTTTGTCCACGATGGGCACGTAGGTGTCGTAGGCGTGAATCTCATCGAGTCCGAGCAGGCGCTTGCGGAGCGCGTAGTAGCAGTGCAGCGCGGGGAGGTTGGCGCGGACGGTCGCGATGAGGTTGTCGTACACGCTCACCGGCATGTCGTCGGAGAAAAGCGCGGCCTCGCGGGCGCTCGGGTAGTTGCGGGCGCGGGCGTGGAAAACGTCGGCTTTGACGGAGTTCGCGAGCGTGGAGGCGACGGTGAACTTGTGCGCGTCGAACTCCGCGTAGAACTGCTTGAACGCGCGCCGCCGCACGTCCGCATCGCGCTGCACGAGGAACGACGAAAAGCTGCTCTGCGTCAGCTCGCGCTCCGCGCCCTTTTCATCCGCGAGCACGCCAAAGGTCATATCGACATTCGTAAGCTGGGAGAAAGTCTCGCCATGTCCGCGCAGTGCGCTCGAGCCGAGCGCGAGCAGCCGCTCCTCGTTCGCGGTGAGCGTGTGCGGCTTGAAGCGGCGCTGTTTGCGCAGGGCGATGCCCCATTCGGCGAGCGCGGGGTCTTTGAGAAAAGCGGCGAACGTCGCGTCGTCGAGCGCCTGGATTTCCGGCGCGACAAACGCGGTCGCCTCGCCGATCAGCGTGAGCAAATTCTCAAACTGCGCCTCGCGCCCGAGATGCTCCGCGTTTGAGCTGTCGCCCGACGTGAGCAGGCTCGCGTAATGCCCGAGCCGCTCGATCAGCAGGCTCAGTTCGCGTTCAAATTCCAGCACCGCGCGCAGCGTCGCCACGCTCTCGCCCACGCGCCCGCGCCACTGCGCCGCCGCCGGGTAGTCGCGCTGCACTTTGGCAAACGCCGCCTGCCACTCCGCGGGCGTGGCGTAGAGCAGCGCGAGGTCCCAGGTATCGCCCGCCGGCACTTGATCGCGGGTCGGGATCGCGCCGCTGCCGCCTTCGTCTTTGTCGGAAAAAATCATCGTCGTGAGTCAGTTGCCGCGCTGCGCGGTCGGGGAGTTTTTGAGCATGGCGGCGAAGCTAGGACGCCGCGCCGCCGAGCGCAAGACAGGCCCGAGAATGACAAGCTGCTGGAATTGCCACCGATGTTTCGCCAGCTTTCCACGCCGTAAAATGTCGTCCCGCCCCGCCACCGCCGCCGTCGCCAGCCGCCCGCTGGGCTGGCTGGGCGTGATCTGCATTGTGGCGGTCATCTTTGGCCCGGCGGCACTGCTCGATCAGGGTGCGGAGCTGCGCCGGCCCTTCAACGAGCGGCCGCTGCGCGCGTTGGAAAAGGCGCGGGCCCGCGGGGTGCTCGTCGGGGATTCGATGCTCGAGACGCGCATTGATCCGCAGGTGCTCAGCGCCGCGGCCGGCTAGCGCTGGGCGGTGCTCACGCAGCCCGGCGCCAGCTCCGCGATCTGGTATCTGATGCTAAAAAACCTCGTCGCCGTGCAGGCGCCGCCGCCGCGCACGGTGATCATTTTTTTCCGCGACCGGCAGCTCACGCTCCCGATGCACCGGACGGCGGGCGGCTATCGCCCGACGACCGAGACCTTCATGCGCGGCCCCGAACCGGTGCTCGCCGAGGTCCTCCAGACGGCCGCCCGCCGGCAGCAGCCGCGGCTGGAGCGGCTTTCGCAGGCCGTGTATCCGGTGCAGTGGCGGCGCGAAGCCATGCGCGACAAAATCCAAAGCTGGGCGCTGGACGCCGTGGCGAGCAGCGCGGAATACGGAAATGTCCGCGATGGTGCGCGGGACATTTTCAAGCTGCAAAGCCTGCGCCAGGACAGCGGCCTCGATTTTGAAGTTCAGGAGGGCGGGCAAAAAGGCATGGACCCCGAGGATCACGATTTCTCTGCCGCGGTGCCGCGTTCGTTTCTGCCGCGGATTATCGATCTCGCGCGGGAGAAAAATATCCGGCTGGTTTTTTTCCGCGTGAAGCGGAAGCCAACCTCCACAGGCCAGCCGCCGCATGAGAGCCCGACCCTGCCGGCTTATGTGCGGGAGTTGCGGGCCTATGTGGAAGCGGGCGGCGCGCTGCTCGTCGATGAGACGCGCGATGCCGAGGTGACGCGGGATTTCTACGGGGCCGACGATCACGTCGCGCTCGGGATGATCCAGCCGTACACGGAATTATTCTGGCGCAAGGTCGGCCCGCTCCTCGATGCACCCGCGCCGCCGCGATGATCTTTCACAGCCTCGTCTATCTCTTCTTCCTCGCCGCCGTGCTCGGCCTGTACTGGAGCGTGCCCGCGCGCTGGCGCAATGCGCTGCTCGTCCCCGCGAGCCTGATTTTCTACGGTTGGAACCAGCCGTGGTTTCTGCTGCCCTTCGCCGCCACCACGGTCATCGACTACTTCGTCGCGCGCGGCATCGAGGCCGCACCCGCGCGCAGCCGGCAGCTCGTGACCGTGAGCGTGCTGAGCAATCTCGGGCTGCTCGGCGTGTTCAAGTACTTCAACTTTTTCATCACGAACGTCTCCGCGCTGCTCGACGCGCTGCACCTGCATGTGCCGCTGCCGGTGCTCCACGTCGTGCTGCCCGCGGGCATTTCATTCTACACGTTTCAGAGCATCGGCTACGTCGTGGATGTCGCGCGCGGCCACGTCAACGCCTGCCGCAGCTTGCGCGACTACCTGCTCTTCGTGGCCTTTTTTCCGCAGCTCGTCGCCGGCCCCATCCAGCGCGCGGGCCATTTGCTGGCGCAGATTCAGCGCCCGCGCACGATCAGCCCGGCCCTCGTCGCCGACGCCATTTTCCTGCTCGTCTGGGGCTTCTTCAAAAAGGTCGTCATCGCCGACAACGTTGCCATCACCGCCGACAAAGTCTTCGCCGTGCAGGACCCGTCGTTCCCGATTCTCTGGACGGGCGTGCTCGCTTTCTGCGTCCAGATTTTCGCCGACTTCTCCGCCTACACCGACATCGCCCGCGGCAGCGCGCGCCTGCTCGGCTTCGACCTCTCGCCCAACTTCAACCATCCGTATCTCGCCGACTCGCCGTCGGATTTCTGGCGGCGCTGGCACATCTCGCTGTCCGCGTGGATTCGCGATTACGTCTTCATCCCGCTCGGCGGCTCGCGCGGCGGCGAGGCGCGCACGATCCTGAACCTGACCATCGTCTTTCTGCTCACCGGCCTGTGGCACGGCGCGTCGTGGAACTTCGTCCTCTGGGGTCTCTACTACGCGCTGCTCACGATCATCTACCGCCTCGCCGCCGCCGTCGTGCCGGGGCGCGTGCAGACGCTGCCGGGCCTGCGGGCGGGGAAAATCCTGCTCATGTTTCTGCTCACGAATGTCGGCTGGCTGATCTTCCGCGAGCAAAACATCGGCCGCCTCTGGCACGCGCTCACCCTCTCGCCCGCGGCCACGCCGGCCGGGCAGTGGCAGGTCGCCGGCTACCTCGCCGCGACGGTCGGCATTTTCGCCAGTCCGCTCCTGCTGCACGCCGTCTGGGATGTGCTCCTGCGCGAACGTGTCGTCCGGCTGAATCCTTGGCCCAGCCTTGCCTGGTGCGCGGCGACCGCCGTGGCCGTGGTGCTTTTCGCGGGCCTCCTCGTGCTGCGCAGCAACTCGTCGCAGGACTTCATCTACTTTCAGTTTTGAGCGCCGACGCGTGGCTGTAGGGGGAAGCTGGCAGCTTCCCCTACAGCGCGCGCGCCAATCATTTCGGCCAGTCGGCGGGCATCCACGGCGCGAGGTCTTTGACCGCCGCGCGCGCGCCGTCGCTGGTCGGGACGCCCCACGCCTCAAAGAATGGGCCGATGTTTTTTCCCGTGGCGCGGGAGAAGCGGGTCAGCCATTGGTCGCGCTTTTCGTCGTCGTTTTTCGGGCGCTCGTTTTTCGGCAGGGCGCGGTATTCGGCGAAGACTTTTTTGTAAGTCTCCCAGCCGAACGCGGCGCGCAGTTGGTGATACATCGTCAGCGCGAGAAAGGGGTCGCTTTTCCAGCGCGCGAATTTGTCCGTCATCGCGAGATAGCCGCGCAGGCGCTTGTCCACGGCCTCGGGTTTCATGGCGTCGTGGCCCTGGCCGGGTGGTTGGCCGCAGAGGGTTTCCATGACGTAGGGGGAGTAGAGATTGCAGGTTACTTCGGTGGTGCCGTCGAAGGTCCAGTCGCCTTGCTGATGGTTGTGGCCGAGTTCGTGGAAATGGCCCCAGCTTCCGGCTCTCATCTCGGCGGTGGAAAGGGAGTGCTCCACGCTTTTGTCGAGGAGGGTCATGATGGGATAGCCGCTGTGCATGTAGCCCGCGGAGATTTGCGTGTCGGGCACGATGCGTTCGGGGCGTTTGCGCTCGTGCGGGATGGTGGAGAGGTCGGCTTCGGCGTCGAGGATTTGATCCCACAGCGCCATCAGCGCGCCGGGGTCTTCGAGGGCGCGGATTTTTTCCGAAGGCACGCTGAGGATGACTTTCTTCGTTTCCAGTTCGGCCCACGGCGCGGGGAAATTGCGGATGCGGTTTTTCCAATCGAGCACGCTCGTTATGCCGAGGATGAAATGCGGGGCCTCGACCGCGCCGGCGATGGTGACTTGGATTGTGCCGGGTGTGAGCTTGTCCGGCACGTCGATGTAGATGAGTCCGCCGAAGGGATTCGCCGCGGAGGTCTGGGCGGTTTTGAGCGGTTCGCGGCGGGAGATTTCCGGGGCGCGCTGCCATTTTTCGAGATGCCAAATGCTATCGGTGTGGCAGCCGATGCGGACGCCGAAGCCTTTGTCCACGGCCTCCGGCGGCACGGTGACGCGGATGACTTCGCCGGGCGCGGCGTACAGGCCGGTGCTGTGCCACTGCGGCACCGCGGTATCGATGGCGACGGTGCGGCTGGCGATGCGCGGCGCGGTTTTCGGCACGGCTCCGGGAAAGAGATCGGCGGCGGGATGCGCGCGGAGTTGTTCGGGTTTGGCGGTGCGGAGGAGTTCGAGATTGCGCGTGAGCATGAGGCGCGCGAGGGCGTTGTCGGCGGCGAGCGGTTTGGCCGGGGAGGGGATGTCGGTCGCGCCGGGGAGCGCGGCGAGGGCGTTGATTTTCGGGAGCAAAATAAGGTCGTCGGGCGGCAGCGCGCGCATGGCGTCGGCGAGGGTTGCGCCGCATTGGGTGAGCTGGTCGGGCGCGAGCCTGGCTTTGCCGGTGGTGTGGTCGGCGATGGCCTGCAAAGCCGCGCTGGCATTGAGCAGCGCGAGGTCGCCGCCGGGGGCGAAGGCCATGGGCAGCGTCTTGTCCTTGCCGCCGTAGAGCCAGCCCCAGCCCGTCGCGGCGGTGACGATGCCGCCGCGATGACCGCAAACGCGCCGGGCCCGAAAGCACACACGCCGCCCGGCACGCCAACGGTCGCGATCTCGCTCACGTCCTTGAGCAGCGCGGCACGGTCAGCGTCGTCGGTGGGCGCGGTGAAAGCGCGCACGGCGAGCAGCGCGAGGGCGAAAATGGCGGCGGTGAGTTTCATGGGCGGGATAGTTGAAAGTGGTAAGGAGTAGCCGCGAATGGGGCAAAGCGACGGGCCGGGTACGGGAGCGCATCCGGCCCGCGCAGGCAATGCAACATTCGCTCGACTCGCGCCTTTCTCCGCCTACGCTCGCGGCCCTCTCCAACATGAAAAAACTCCCCATCCTCATCCTAGCCGCGACCTTCGCGTTTGTTTCACCCGCCGCCCGCGCCGCCGACGCGCCAAAGCCGCTCAAAGTCCTGCTGCTTACCGGCGGCTGCTGCCACGATTACAAAAAGCAGAAAGACATTTTGAAAGCCGGCCTCGAAGCCCGCGCGAATGTCACCGTAGATCTAATCCACGTCGATGACGGCAGCACCAAGCCGGCGCTACCCATCTACGGCAACCCCGATTACGCCAAGGGCTACGACCTCGTCATCCACGACGAGTGCGCCGCCGACATCAACGACCCTGCCGTCATCGCCGGCGTGCTCAAGCCGCATCAGGACGGCATCCCTGCGGTGAACCTGCACTGCGCCATGCACTGCTACCGCTTCGGCGATTTCGGCAAACCCGTCGCCGCCGGCGCAGACAACGCGAAATGGTATGAATACCTCGGCATGCAGTCCACCGGCCACGGCCCGCAGGAGCCCATCGCCATCGCCTTTACCGACAAAGCCAGCCCGATCACCAAGGGCCTCGAAGACTGGACGACGATCAAGGAGGAACTCTACAACAACGTGCAGATCATGCCCGGCAACGTCGCGCTCGCGAAGGGCAAGCAGGTCACCCACAGCAAGAAGAAACAGGCCGACGGCACTGAGACTGTCGAGGACAAGACGACTGAAACCATCGTCGTCTGGACTAACCTCTACAACGTCAAGACCCGCGTCTTCAGCACCACCATCGGGCATAACAACGCCACCGTGGAAGACGCCAAGTATCTCGACCTAGTAACCCGCGGCGTGCTGTGGGCGACCAACCATCTGAACCCGGACGGCACGGCGGCTAAGGGCTACGGGGCGGGCGGGAAGTAAGTGCCGACTTAGTTCGCTTGTATGATTTGCAAGGCTGGCGTGCTTCCAAGCGCGCCAGCCTTTTTTCTTAGCCGCCCAACCTTTTCCTAACTCCCATGAAAACGCTTATCGCCCTCCTGCTCGCCCTTTGCACCGTTACCGCTTTCGCCGCCGACGCCCCGAAGCCGCTCCGTGCGCTGCTCATCTGCGGCGGGTGCTGCCATGATTATGCGGGGCAGAAAAAGGTGCTGAGCGAAGGCATCGCGGCGCGGGCGAATGTGGAGTGGACCATCGTCCAGGAGGACGCGCCCGCGGGCGGCGACGCGAAGGACCACCGCATCTCCATCTACGAAAAGCCCGGCTGGTGGAAAGGCTACGACGTGGTGCTGCATAATGAGTGCTTCGGCGCGGTCGCGGATAACGCCTTCATCGAAGGCATCGCCGCCGCGCACAAGGCGGGCGTGCCCGCGGTGATGCTGCACTGCTCCTCGCACAGCTACCGCACGGGGACGACGGATGAGTGGCGGATGTGCGTGGGCATCACCTCGCGCAGCCACGAGAAAAACCGCGACCTGCTCGTGAAAGTCATCAACGCCGAGCACCCCGTGATGAAAGGTTTTCCAGCCGAGTGGAAAGACCCCGCCGACGAACTCTACAAGAACGAAAAAGTCTGGCCCACCGCCACCCCGCTGGCGCAAGCCTACGGCGAAGACACCAAACAGGATCACGTCTGCATCTGGGTCAACACCTACGGCAAAGCCCGCGTTTTCACTACCACGCTCGGCCACAGCACCGCGACCATGAGTACCCCCGAGTATCTCGACCTCGTCACCCGCGGCCTGCTTTGGGCGTGTGACAAACTGAGTGATGACGGCACTCCGAAAGCCGGCTACGGGCCGGGCGGAAAGTAGGCGCAGCGCGTCCTCATGGTAGCCCGCGGCAAACCCTTCGCGGGAAATTTCCGGTTGACGTGATCTTACAAATGTAGGAATAAGGCGCCTACATCTGTAGGCAAACGATGACGCACAAAATTTCACCGGCGGAATGGGAAGTCCTGAATGTCCTTTGGGAGAAGTCGTCCGCGACCGGGGCGGAGGTCTGCGCGGCGCTGGCGGGGGAGCAGGCATGGCATCCGAAGACGGTGGGGACGTTTCTCGCCCGGCTGGTGGGCAAGGGGCTGGTGAAGGTGCGGCGCGCGGGCAAGGCGAATGTCTATGTGCCCGCCAAGTCCCGCGCGCAGTGCATCCGCGCGGAGGGCGACAGCTTTTTGCGGCGGATTTTCCGCGGGTCGTGCGGGCCGATGCTGCTGCACTTCGTCGAGCGGGCGGAGCTTTCGCCCGCGGAAATCCGCGAACTCGAACGCGCGCTGAAACAGAAAAAGGCCAAGCCATGAACCCACTCGAATCCCCCTGGAACGCCGTGCTCGCCGCGAGTCTGCACGGCTCGGCTTTGATCGCCACCGTGCTCGCCGTGCGCTGGCTGCTGCGCGGGCGGCTGCCGGCGCAGGGGCGGCATCTGCTGTGGCTGCTGGTCGCGGTGCGGCTGCTGCTGCCGGGTGCGCCGTCGGCGGCGTGGAGCGTTTTCAATCTCGCGCGGCGCGCGCCCGCGGGAGCGAGGGAGGAGGCGGGCTGGCAGGTGCGGAGTTTTGCCGAGCCGGTCGGCGCGGCGCGGGTGGAGCAAAAGGAGGCGGCGGGTGCAGGTGCCGTTTTGAAAAAGGAAACGTGGTGCGCGGGGGACACGCTGCCGTGGCTTTGGGCGGCGGGCGTGGCGGTGCAGATCGTTTTGCTGGGCTGCTCGGCGCTGGCGGTGCGGCGGCGGCTCGCGGGCGCGGCGGTCATCGGCGACGCGCGCTTTCTGCGGCTCGCGGAGGAATGTCGGGCGCGGCTCGGCTTGCGGCAGCGGGTGGCGTTTTTGGAAAGCGCGGCGGTCGCCGGGCCGGCAGTGCTGGGGCTGTGGCGGCCGCGGCTGGTGATGCCGCCGGGCTTGAGCGCGCGGCTGGCGGATGAGGAACTGCGCTTTGTGCTGCTGCACGAGCTGGCGCACGTCCGCCGCCACGACCTCGCCGCGCTGTGGCTGCTGACGGCGGCGCGGGTGCTGCATTGGTTCAACCCCCTGGCCTGGCTCGCGGCGCACACCGCGCGCGGCGACGCCGAACTGGCGTGCGACGCGACGGTGCTCCGTCACGCGCGGGACGCCGCGCCCGCCGCGTACGGCGCGGCGCTTTTGCGCCTCGTGCAACTCGCGCCGTGGCGGCCCGCGGCGCTGCCGATGGCGGGCATCGCCGAGCGCGCCAGCGCGCTGAAGGAACGCCTCGCCTGCATCGCCGACTACGCGCCGGGCAGCGTGCGGCGCTCCGTTTTCACCGCGCTCGTGGTGCTCGGCGTGGGCGTGGTTTTCGGCGCGGATGAAAAGAAGGACACCGCGCCCGCACCAGTTTCTTCCGGCATAAGCGCGCTTCCGGCGAGCGATGGCAGCGCGCCCAAGCCCGCGACGGAACCGCCCGCGTGGGTGAAAGGCTGGTCGGTGGCAAAGGTCGTCATCCCCGCGGACGGCGAGATCAAAGTCGCCTACGTGGATCTGCTTCCGCCGGACGGAAAGCCGGTCACGCTCACTCCCGGAGTCCGGACGAAAGACGGCGTGATGCTGAGCGGCGTCGATCTCGTCTGGTCACCCGCCCGCGCCGTGATCCGTTTGCGCAAGGGCCAGGAAACGGCGGAGTTGTTCGCCGATGCGGCGCTGATTTCAAAAAGCGACACACTCAAGCGCGCCGCGGGACAGGTGGAGATCGAGGGGCGGTTCATGGAAGTGGTTGAGGCCGTGGCACTGGCGCTCAAAGACCCCGCGGGCAATCCGCTTTTCCCGCCGCAGGCAGTGGGGAAAGGCACAAAGCCGATGCCGTCCGCCCAAGTCGTTTCTTTGCTTAAAGCTGGCGACGAACAGACTTATCTCGCCGCACTGCAAAAGACCAAAGGCGCTGACCTCCTCAGCACGCCGCGCGTGATCACGAAGTCCGGCCAGCGCGCGGTGATCGAGGTCATCCGCGAATTCAAATACCCAAACGAATGGGAAAAGAGTGGGAGGAAAGATGCGCCGTGGGTGCCAACGGCGTTTGAGGTCAGAAACGTAGGT
>JANXWQ010000387.1 GCA_025351065.1 Chthoniobacter sp.
GCTCGCGCCCGCGCCGCCGGAACTCGTGGCCCGCCTCGAAAATGCGCGCGCTGCCGGAACGCTGTGCAACCGCGCGGGGCAACCGCTCGCCGAGCCTATCGAGGCCGGACTCGTGCGGGCGGATGGCGCGCTTTTTTTCCCCGTGCGCTCGGGCATTCCGCTGCTCGTGGCGGATGAAAGTGTGGAGCTTTCCGTGCCATGAGCGCGCCCGACTGGGACGCGATCCGCGCGGATTTTCCGATCCTCGACCAGCAGGTGCGCGGGCAGCCGCTGATCTATTTCGACAACGCAGCCAGCTCGCAGAAGCCGCGCGCGGTGATCGACGCGATCGCGCGCTACTACGAGCGTGACAATGCGAACGTGCATCGCGGGCTGCACGAGCTGAGTTCGCGCGCGACGGACGCCTACGAAAATGCGCGCGCGAAAGTGGCGCGGTATCTCGGCGCGGCAAGCGCGGACGAAATCATTTTCACACGCGGGACGACCGAGGGAATCAACCTCGTGGCGCAGGCGTGGGGCGCGAAATTTGTGCGCGCGGGCGACGTGATCCTGCTCACGGAAATGGAGCACCACAGCAATCTCGTGCCTTGGCAAATGCTGGCGGAGCGCACCGGCGCGCGGCTGCGTTTTGTGCCGGTGGCGGAGGACGGCACGCTGGCGCTGGAGCGGCTCGGCGAGCTGCTCACGCCGGAGGTGAAAGTGTGCGCCTTCACCCACATCTCAAACTCGCTCGGCACCATCAATCCCGTGGCGGAGTTGTGCCGCGCGGCGCGCGCCGTGGGCGCGGTGAGCGTGGTGGATGCGGCGCAGAGCGCGGGGCATCTGCCCGTGGATGTGCGCGCGCTGGGCTGCGATTTTCTCGCTTTCTCCGGCCACAAAATGTGCGCGCCGACGGGTAGCGGCGCGCTATACGGGCGGGCTGAATTGCTCGACGCGATGCCGCCGTGGCAGGGCGGTGGGGAGATGATCGTGAGCGTGAGCTACGAGCGGAGCACGTATAAGAAAGCGCCGGGAAAATTCGAGGCCTGCACGCCTAACATCGCCGGCGCGGTGGGGCTCGGCGCGGCGGTGGACTATCTCGAAGGCATCGGGCGCGCGGCCATTTTTGAGCACGACCTGGCGCTCACGCAGCATGCGCTGGCGCGGCTCGGCGAGCTGCCGGGGGTGCGCGTGCTCGGGCCGCGCGAGCGGCGCGGCGGGCTCGTCGGCTTTGTCATGGACGCGGCGCATCCGCACGACCTCACCACGTTCGCCGACCAGCACGGACTGGCGTTGCGCGGCGGGCATCACTGCAACATGCCGCTGATGAAAAAGCTGCGGCTGCCGGGGACGACGCGGGCGAGTTTCTATTTCTACAACACCAAGGCCGAGGTGGATCGCATGGCCGATATTCTCGCGGCGGCCGTCCGCTTTTTCGCATGAACACGGATCTCGATGAACTCTACCAGTCGGTCGTTCTTGACCACTCGAAGCGCCCGCGAAATTTCGGCGAACTGGCGGACGCGGTGCAGGTGCATGGCGACAATCCGTCGTGTGGCGACGAGATCGACCTCAGCGTGAAATTCGGCCCAGAGGGCGCGGTCGAGGACGTGAAGTTCAAGGGCATGGGCTGTGCGATCAGCCAGGCGTCGGCGTCGCTGATGACGATGAAGCTGAAAGGCAAAAGCGAAACTGATGCGCGCGAGATGCTGCGCGCGTTTCACGACCTCGTGACGACGGAAGTCGCCGAGCCGCCGCGCATGCTGGGGGATCTGCGGCTGCTGCAAGGGGTGCGGAGATTTCCGCAGCGCGTGAAGTGCGCGATGCTGGCGTGGCGGGCGTTTGAGCAAGCCCTGGCGCGGAACGCGGGCGGGGACAGTGTTTCGACCGAGACCGATGCCTGAGCCGAAAGAACCCCGCGCGCCGCTCGTCGAAGTGGGCCGCTACGCGCGGCTGGCGGAGGCGCGGGAGCGCGGGCTGGTGGTGGCGGCGCGGGAGCTGCCGCACTGGATCGAACGCGAGGGCGAGGAGTGGGTGCTGCGCGTGGAGGAGGGTGCGGGCGCGGAGGTGGCGCGGGAGCTGGCGGCGTTTGAGCGCGAGGAGCGGGAGCGGCCGGTGGTGCGCGCGGTTTTTCCGGCGGAGAAAATCCCGACGTTTTCGCTCTACGTGGCGGGCTGGGTGCTGGGCATGTTTTTTGTGGCGCAGAATTATTCCGGTGCGGCGTGGGAGGAGCGCGGCGTGGCGGAGAGCCGGGAGATTTTGCGCGGCGAATGGTGGCGCACGATCACGGCGCTGACCCTGCACGCGGACGCGGCGCACATCGGCGCGAACCTCGCGTCGGGGCTGCTCTTCGCGGCGTTTGCGCTGCCGCGTTTCGGGACGGGGGTGACGTGGCTGGCCGTCGTGCTGAGCGGGGCGCTGGGCAATGCGCTCAATGCGTGGGGCTACCGCGGCGAGCCGCACGCGACGATTGGCGCTTCGACGGCGTGCTTCGGGGCGCTGGGGCTTTTGATGGGCGCGGAGGTTTTCGCGCGCTGGCGCGAGCCGCGGACGCGGAGCCGGTGGCAGCTCGTGCTGCCGCTCGGCGCGGGGCTGGGGCTGCTGGCGTTTCTCGGCTCGGGCGACCAGGCGAAGACGGTCGATTACATGGCGCATTTCTGGGGTTTCGCCGTTGGCGCGATTGAGGGCGCGGTCGCGGAAGGCTGGCGGGCAAAGGAACGCGCGCCGGTGGCGGTGCAGTGGGCGGCGGCGGGTGCGGCGCTGGCGCTGGTCGCGGTGGCGTGGGTGTTCGCGCTGCGCTGAGCGCGCGTTCCCGCTACGCGCTGAGGGCGCGCTGCACGCAGTTGCCGAGCGCCTGGACGCTGTAGGGCTTGAGCAGCAGCTCGCGGAAGCCGATCTCGCGGGCGCGCGGGGTGTCGAGCGTGGCGCTGTAGCCGGTGGTGAGGATGATGCGGGCGCCGGGGCGGATTTCCCAAATCCGGCGGGCGAGGTCGATACCGCTGAGCAGCGGCATGGTGAGGTCGGTGATGACGAGGTCGAAGGCCCGCTCCCGCACGAGCGCGAGCGCAGCGGTGGCGTCGCGGGTGATGACGGCGGCGTAGCCGAGGCGCTTGAGGTAGCGTTCGCCGAGCTGGATGAGCACGGGTTCGTCGTCGATGAAAAGGATGCTCTGGCCCGCGCCGCGGACGAGCGCGGGCTCGGCAGCGGTGACGGCGGCGGTGTCGAAGTCCAGCGCGGGAAAGTAGAGGTGAAAGGTGGCCCCGCCGCCGGGCTCGCTATAGACGGAGATGGCGCCGTCGCAGGATTTCATGATGCCGTGGACGACGGAGAGGCCGAGGCCGGTGCCGTGGCCCGGTTCCTTGGTGGTGAAAAAGGGCTCGAAGATGCGCGCGACGGTGGCGGGATCCATGCCGCAGCCGTCGTCGGCGATGGAGAGGCGGACGTAGCGCGCGGGCCGCAGATCGGGGTGGGTGCGGGCGAAATCGGCGTCCACCACAAACGCGGCGAGCTGCACGCGGACGCGGCCGGCGCGGTCGCCGATGGCGTGCCAGGCGTTGGTGACGAGATTGGTGACGACCTGGTGGACCTGGATGCTGTCGGCCAGCACCTTGGGCAGGCCGGTTTCAAACTCGCTGGCGATCTCGACGGACACGGGCAGGGTGGCGCGCAGCAGCTTGAGGGCGTCGCGCACGTCGGTCTCGAGATCGAGCGGCTGGCGGTCCTGCTCGCGGTGGCGGGAAAAGGCGAGGATCTGGCGGACGAGGTCGCGGGCGCGTCCGCTGGCCTTGAGGATTTCCTGGAAACTGGCGGCGGCGGCCTCGGGATCGCCGGCGTCCTGGAGGCCGAGGTCGGCGAAGCCGACGATGCCGGCGAGGATGTTATTAAAGTCGTGGGCGATGCCGCCGGCGAGCGTGCCGATGGCTTCGAGCTTTTGCGCCTGGCGGAGCTTTTCCTCGGCTTTGATGCGCTCCTGGGCGGTGCGTTCGCGCTGGCTGATCTCCTCGTGCAGCAGGGCGTTGGCGGCCTCGAGATCGAGCATCTTTTTCTCGAGTTTGGCGATGAGCCGCGCGTTGTACTCCTTGAGGTAGATGGACTCGTCCTCGGGCTCCACGTCGGGCGGCGGCGGGAGTGTGGCTTTGCGCGCCATGACCTCATTGACCTCGCGGATGAAGGCGTCGGGCTCAAGCGGCTTGATGAGGAAGCGGTCGGCGCCGAGGCTGAGTGCGAGCGAGGCGTCCTTGGGATCGGTGTAGGTGGCGGTGTAGAAAATGAACGGGAGGTGGCGCAGGCGGTCGTCTTTTTTCAGTTCGCGGCAGAGCTGAAAGCCGTCCATGCGCGGCATGAGGATGTCCGAGATGACGAGGTCATAGACGCCGCGCTCGGCGAGCCGGAGAGCGTCGAGGCCGTTGCTCACGGAATCGACGGTGTGCCCGTGACCGCGCAGCAGCGCCTCGAGCATGTAGAGGTTTTCGGGTTTGTCGTCTGCGCTCAGGATTCTCATGTCGGGCCGGCCTTTCGTGGGATGAAGCGGGAAATTTCCGCGATGAAAGTTTCGGTGACGATAGGCTTTTCGATGTAGCCCGCAAAGCCTATCTCCGCGGCCTTTTCGCGGTCGCCGACCATGGCGTAGCTGGTCACGGCCACGATGGGGATGCGGGCGAGGTGCGGCTCGGCCTTGATGCGGCGCGCGGCCTCGTAGCCATCGACCTCGGGCATCTGGATGTCCATGAGGATGAGGTCGGGCATTTCATTCTGCGCAGCGACCACGGCCTCGGCGCCGTTGCCCGCGTGGACGACGGTGTGGCCGCTGTTTTCGAGGAGAAAAGTGGCGAGGTAGCGGTTGGCTTCGTTGTCTTCGACGAGGAGGATTTTGGCGCTCATGGGGGTACGGTGCGGGGCAGGGTGATGGTGAAGCGGGAGCCGCGGCCAAACTCGCTCTCTGCGGTGATGCGGCCGCCGAGCATGGCGGCGAGCTGTTTGCACAAATACAGACCCAGGCCCGTGCCTTCATAGAGGCGGCGCGCGGAACCATCGACCTGGCGGAAGGCCTCGAAAAGCTGAGCCATGCTCTCGGGCTTGATGCCGATGCCGGTGTCGGTGACGGCCAGCTCCACGCGCTCCGCGATGGTGCGGACGGAGAGGAGGACGCGGCCGGTGTCCGTGAATTTCACGGCGTTGTTGGCGAGGTTGAGCAGGAGCTGAAAGCACTTTTTGCGGTCGCTGTGCAGGACGAGCGCGGGGTCGTCAAGTGACGTTTCGAGGGCGAGATTTTTCTGCGCGGCCATGGGCGTGAGGCTCTGCACGACCTCGTTCACCACGTCGGCGATTTTGAAATCCTCGCGCACGACTTCCATTTTGCCGGACTCGATGCGCGAGAGGTCGAGCAGGTCGTTGATGAGCCCGAGCAGATGGCGCGCGGAGAAATGCACCATGCCGAGCTGCTTTTCCTGTTCGGCATTGACCGGGCCGGCGAGCCCCTGGCGGAGGATGCCAGTAAAGCCGATGATCGAGTTCAGCGGGGTGCGCAGCTCGTGGCTCATGGTGGCGAGAAATTCGGACTTGAGCCGGTCGAGTTCTTGGAGGCGCTCGTTGGCGGCGGCGAGGTCGCGGGTGCGGTCGGCGACTTTGATCTCGAGATTCGCGTGGGCCTCGCGCAGCGCCGCCTCGGCCACGAGCCGCGCCGAGATGTCGATGCCGATGCCGAGCATGCAAGGGTGGCCGTCCACCTCGATCCGCAGGCCGGTGACGTAGTAGGGCGTGCGGCGTCCGTCTTTGGAAAGCAGATGCACCTCGATGTCGGAGGAGCCCTCGGCAAAACATTTCAGCATGCGCTCGTGGACGACGGGCTTTTCCTCCTCGGGAAAATACGAGAGCGGATCGAGCGTGCGGATTTCCTCGGCGGTGCAGCCGGTCACGGTTTCAAGGGTTTTGTTCCAGCGGACGATTTTGCGCCGCGCGTCGTAGAGGTAGAAAATCCCCGGCATGGAATTGACGAGCGTCTCGGTGAACAGGAGTTCGCGGTTCACCCGCTCGGCGCTGGCGTGGCGCTCGGTGATGTCGCGCGAGACGACCAGGATTTTTTCCGGCTGCCCGGTGGCGTTGGTGATGACGCTGCCTTCGCTTTCGAGGTAGAGGATGCCCCCGCCGGGCAGCACGAGGCGAAACTCCGCGCGCTGCGCCTGGCGGGTGCGCTGCATCGTGGCGAACTGCTCGCGGACGTGCGGGAGGTCGTCGGGGTGGATGTCGTCAAAGGCCGAGCTGAGGTAGAAGTCCTTCGCCGGAAAATGGCGCGAGTAGGAGCGGCTGGCGTAGAGCCGCCGGCCTTGGAGATCGAGCACGGCGATGAGGTCCGAGACGTGGTCGCTGATGAGCCGGAACATCTCCTGGCTGGCCTGCAGGGCGGACTCGCCCAGCTCGCGCTGGGTCACGTCGTGAAAGACCAGCGTCGCGCCGGCGAGTGCGCCGCCGGCGTCGCGGATGGGCGTGGCGTAGCCGGTGACGAGATGCTCGAGGCCGTTGCGCGCGATGATGAGGCGGGGATCGGGCGCGACGATTTTTTTCCCCTCATGCAGCGCGCGCTCGGCGGGGTTTTCCACCGGCTCCCGGGTCTCGCGCCGCAGCGGGCGGAAAACCTCGCCCAGCGCATGGCCGCGCGCCTCGTCCTCGGTCCAGCCGGTGATGGTTTGCGCGGTCTCGTTCAGCAGGGTCACGCGGCCCGCGGCGTCGGCCACGATCATGCCGTCGCCGATGCTGCGCAGGGTGGTGGCGAGCCACTGGCCGCGGTTGTGGACGGTGAGCCATTCGCGCTGCAGCCGCCGCGCGCTCCACAGCACGAGCCCGCTCAGCACGAACGCGGCGGCGAGCGCGACGGCATCCGCGGCGGCCAGCGCGGCACTCTCGTGACCGGCGAGGCGGAGGCGTTTTTCGACGCAGAAAAAGGCCAGCGCACCGACGCCTGCGGTGGTGCCAAACATGGCCGCAAAGAGGAGCGGCAGGCCGATTTTTCGCGGCTGGGATGGGGGTCGCCCGGTCGTCATGCGCGGGCAGGTGTAGCGGGAAAGCCCTGCGTGCGGCAAGCGCGGCGCGTCCGCCTAGTACTCCGAGCGCAGCCCGACCGGTTTCGCGCGGCGGGCGCGCATTTTGATGTTCAGGATTTCGACGGCAAAGGAAAACGCCATGGCGAAATAGATGTAGCCCTTTTCAATATGCTGCCCGCAGCCGTCGGCGATGAGCACCACGCCGACGAGTAGCAGGAAGGACAGCGCGAGCATTTTGATGGTGGGGTGGCGGTTCACGAAGGCGCTGATCGCACCGCTTGCCGCGAGCATCACGAGCATGGCGAGGATGACCGCGGCGATCATGATCGCGAGACGCGCGCCGTCGGATTTGGCCTGCGCGAGGCCCACGGCCGTGACCACGGAATCAATCGAAAACACGATGTCGATGACCACGATCTGCGCGATGACGCTGCCGAGCGTGGCCCCGCCGCCGGCGGATTTCGCGTGGTCTTCGCCCTCGAGGCTGCCGTGGATTTCGTGGACGCTTTTCCACAGCAGAAAAAGTCCGCCGCTGAGCATGACGAGGTCTTTGCCCGAGACCGGATGGGCGAAGACGCGAAAGAGTTCGCCGGTGAGTTTGGTGAGCCAGAAAATGGAGCAGAGCAGCAGGACGCGGGCGATCAGCGCGATCAGCAGACCGAGGGTGCGGGCGCGGCCTTGCTGCGCGGCGGGGAGCTTCCCGGCGAGGATCGAGATGAAGATGATGTTGTCGATGCCGAGCACGATCTCGAGTAGCGTGAGCGTGAGGAGGCTGATCCAAAAGGCGGGGTCGGTGAGAGGCATGGCGGGCGGAAAGAATGAGGTCGGAGGTCGGAGGGCGGAAGACGGAAAGCGACTTTTCCTTCCGCCCTCCGCCCTCCGCCTTCATTCTTTCCCTCATGTCCACGCGCCGCCTTTTTCTCCGCACGCTCGCCGCCCTTGCGTCCGCGCCTTGCGCCGCGCTGCGGGCGGCGTCGTCGGCGGAAGTGCGGATCACGGTCGATCGCGGCGCGTGGGGGCAGGCGGGGCCGGCGGACATCGCGCAGGTGGCGGAAGCGGCGGCGGCGGAGCTGTGGCGGCACTGCCCGAACACGCGGATCGAGGCCATCCGCATTTACCACCGCACGGATTTTCCGCAGACGGATTACGGGCGCGGGCCGGACGGGCGCGTCTGCATCGGGCTGGCGGCGGAGAATGCGCGCTGGTCGCAGTTTGCGTTTCAGTTTGCGCACGAGTTTTGCCACGCCCTCGCGCAGCACAGCGAGGCGGGCCTGCGCGGCTGGCACGAGCCCAAGCACGCGAACCTGTGGTTTGAGGAAGCGATCTGCGAGACGGCTTCGCTCTTTGCCCTGCGCCGCATGAGCGAGACGTGGCAAACGCGCCCGCCCTACCCGAACTGGCGCGGCTACTCCGCCGCGCTCGCCCGCTACGCCGCGGATCGCCTGGCGCAGCGCGAGCACCAGCTTCCGGCGGGGCTGACCTTTGCCGCGTGGTTCGCGCAAAATGAAAACGCCATGCGCGCCAACGCCGCCCTGCGCGAAAAGGACGTGATCGTGGCGCGGCAGCTTCTCCCGCTGTTCGAGGCCGCGCCGGAAAACTGGGAGGCCGTGTCCTTCCTCAACCACGGCCCGCGCGTGAAAGGGAAACTCTTCGCCCGCAAGCTCGCCGACTGGCAGGCCGCCGCGCCCGCTGCGCACCGCGCCTTCATCGCCCGCGTCGCCGCGGTCTTCGGCGTGGCGCTGTAGGAGTTGACGCGGCGCGTGCGCGGTTACTTTTTTTCCAAAACGGCGGCGGGCTCGGCGACGCGGACGGCGGTGCCGGTGGCGAGGGAGTCGGAGGGATTCAGGATGACGCGGTCTTCGGGCTTGAGGCCGTCGCGGATTTCGAGGTCGTGGCCGAAGTCGCGACCGAGCTTCACGGTGCGCAGTTCGACGCGGCCGTTTTCGCCGACGATGCCGACCTGGGTGCCTTCGGCGCGGTAGAGCAGCGTGTTGGCGGGCAGGAGCAGGGCGGCTTCGGGGGCGGGGATTTTGGCGCGGACTTCGGCGTGGCTGCCGGCGAGGATTTTGCCCTCGGCGTTGTCGAGCTGCAACTCGACGAGGAGGGTGCGCGAGGCGGGGTCGATGGCGCCGGCGGTGCGGACGACTTTGGCCTCGAAGGCGTGGCCGGGGATTTCCGTGAACGCCACGTCGGCGGACTGCCCGGCGGCGATCTGGTGCGCGGCGGACTGCGGCACGCGGATGAAGACGCGCAGGGTTTGCGGCTGCGCGAGGCGGAAGAGCGGCTGGCTGTTGCCGGCGGTGATGAGCTGGCCCACGTCGGTGGTGCGCTCAGTGATGACGCCGTCGAACGGTGCGGTCACGCGCTGGAAATTTTTCAGGTCTTCGAGTCGGCGGACATTGGCGCGCGCGGCTTCGACGGTGGCGTCGCGGTTGGCGGAGTCGGCGTCCTTTTCGTCCTTGTCCTGCGCGGAGACGGCGGCGGTTTTTCGCAGGGTGTCGAAGCGCGCGGCGGTGGTTTTGGCGAGGCGCGCGTTGGCGTTGGCTTCGCCAAGCTGGGCGCGCGCCTGGAGGAGTTGCTGATCGACTTCGGGGGCGTCGATCTCGGCGAGCAGGTCGCCGGTTGTGACCACTGCGCCAAGATCGACGAGCCAGCGTTTCACGTAACCGCTGGTGCGTGCGTAGATGGGCGCCTCGACGAGCGGGCGCACTTCGCCGGGCAGCACGAGCACGCTCTCGCGCGCGGCGGCGTGTGGCGCGATGACCGTGACGGATGGCACGGCGAGCGCGTCGGTCTGCTCGCGCAAAGCGGCCCGCGCCTGCCACCGCGGCACGAAGCCCGCGAGCAGCGCGACGACGAGCACGAGCGCGGCGAGCAGCCAGTAGCGGGCGGTGGCGGACGGCGTCCCGGGCAAAGCGGTGCTCGTGCGGTCGGCGGTGTTCATGGTGAAAAGCGGGTCGGAAAAATCCGAAATCCGAATATCGAAATCCGAAGGAAATTCCAAAAGTCGGAAAGTAGGAAAATTGGAAGGGGCGTCCGCCATCCGTTTACTCCGCTTTCACTTCCTTTGGATTTGTTTCGGATTTCGATATTCGGATTTCGGATTTTTCCCATGTCAAACATTGGCGAGTTCGCCTCCAGCAATAGCATCAGCTGGCTCCGCAGTCGCCGCCTTCGCCTTTCGCCCGTGAATGATGGCGAAGACGATGGGCACGAAAAAGAGCGTGGCGACGGTGGCGCAGAGCAGCCCGCCGATGACGGCACGGCCGAGCGGGGCGTTTTGCTCGCCGCCTTCGCCGAGGCCGAGGGAGATGGGGAGCATGCCGATGGTCATGGCCAGCGCGGTCATGATGACGGGGCGCAGGCGCGTGGAGCCGGACTCCAGCGCGGCCTCGGCGGCGGTGCGCCCTTCGGCGAGCGCGTTGCGGGCGAAGGCGACGATGAGGACGCTGTTCGCCGTGGCGACGCCGAGCGACATGAGCGCGCCCATGAGCGCGGGGACGCTGAGCGTGGTGCGGACGAGGAAGAGCATCCAGATGACGCCGGCCAGCGCGCCGGGCAGCGCGGTGATGATGATGAAGGGGTCGGTCCAGCTTTGGAAATTCACGACGAGGAGCAGATAGACCAGCACCATCGCAAACGCGAGTCCCCAGCCGAGGCCGACGAACGACTGGTGCATGGTCTCCGCCTGCCCGCGCAGGATGATGGAGCTGCCGCGCGGCAGTTCCTTTTCCGCCGCGGCGACGAGCGGCTCGATGTCCTCGAGCACGCCGCCGAGATCGCGCCCGCTCACGCCGCCGAAGACATCAATGACGGGCATGACGTTGTAGTGCGAAACGACGGGCAGGCCGCTGCCGCGCGTGAGCGTGGCGACATTGGCGAGCACCTGGCCGCCGCGGACGTCGCCGGTCGTGGTGCTGACTGGAATGTTGCCGAGCGCGTCGAGCGAATCCATGGCGTGCTCGGGCGCGCGGGCGTTGATGACGTAGTTGATGCCGTTGCGCGGGTTGACGAAATAGCCGGGATTGACCTGCGCGCTGCCGCTGAGCGAGGCGAGGACGTTGTTGGCGATGTCGCGCTCGGTCAGGCCGATTTCGGCGGCGGCGGTGCGGTCCACGGCGAAGCGCAGTTTGGGCTGATCGGCGGGCTGCTGCACGCGGACATCGACCGCGCCGGGCACCTGCCGGATGCGCGTGGCGAGCCGCGCGGCGATCTCGCGATTCTTCGCCGTCTCGCGCCCGACGATTTGCACGTCAAAGGGCGCGGGCAGGCCGAAGCTGAGCGTCTGGCTGACAATGTCGGCGGGGAGAAAATAGAAAATCGTGCCGGGGAAATCGCGATTCAGCCGGAGGCGCAGGCGGCGGATGGTGGCGTCGATCGGCTGATGCGTGGGCTGGAGCGCGATCATGATGTCGGCGTCGCCAGGGCCGATGAGGCCGGAGTTCGATTGCGTGAGGCTGAGGCCGCTGGTCGGCACGCCGATGTTGTCGATCAGGCTTTCCAACTCGGCGGCGGGGATTTCCTCGCGAATGGTTTTCTCCACGATGTCCGTGAGCCGCGCAGTTTCCTCGATACGCGTACCGGTGCGAGCGCGGAGGTGCAGGCGGATTTGTCCGGCATCCACGGATGGGAAAAAATCCTGCCCGAGAAACGGCAGCAGCAGCCAGGTGCCGCCGCAGAAAATCAGGAACGTGAGCGCGACCGCACCGCGATGCGCGAGGCACATCCGCAGCGCCTCGGTGTAGCGCAGGCGCAGCCGCTCGAACGCGCTTTCAAACCGATGCTGCAAGCGGCCGAAGAAGCCGGTCGGCGCGCGCTCGTGCAGTTCCTCCTGCACATGGCCGCGGAAAAAATACATGACCAGCGTCGGCACCAGCGTGCGGCTGATGAAGTAGCTGGCGAGCATGGCGAAGACCACCGCCTCGGCCAGCGGCAGGAAAAGATACCGCGCCACGCCGGTCAGAAAAAACATCGGCACGAAGACGATGCAGATGCACAGCGTCGAGACGAAAGCCGTGACCGCAATCTGCTGCGCGCCGTCGAGAATCGCCGTCCGCAGTTCCTTCCCCAGCGCGAGATTGCGATGGATGTTTTCGATCTCCACCGTGGCGTCATCCACCAGGATGCCAACGGCCAGCGCGAGCCCGCCGAGGGTCATGATATTGATCGTCTCACCGAGCGCGCTCAGCGCGGCGACGGAGCACAGCACCGCGAGCGGAATGGACACGGCGATGATTACCGTGCTCCGCCAGCTTCCGAGGAAAAGCAGGATCATCAGCGCGGTCAGTGCCGCAGCGATGACGCCCTCTTTCACCACGCCGCTGATCGCCGCGCGGACGAAGACCGACTGATCCGCGGTGGGCCGGATGTTCAACTCCGGCGGCACCGTAGCGGTGACGGCGGGCAGCAGTGCCTTCACGCGATTCATCACGTCGAGCGTGGAGGCCGCGCCGTTTCGGTACACCGTGAGCAGCGACCCGCGCACGCCGTCGAGCCGCACGATGTTTTGCTGCGACTGGTAGCCGTCACGCGCGTTTGCCACGTCGCGCAGATAGACCGTCGCGCCTTTCACCTGCTTCACCGGCAGGTCGTTCAGCTCCTCGATCTGCTTCGGGCTGGCGTTGAGTTCCACGTCGTATTCCGTCGCGCCGATTTTCGCCGTGCCGGAGGGCAGGATGAGGTTCTGCGCATTGATCGCCGTGATGACATCGGACGGCGTGAGCCCTTTCGCCTGGAGCGCGCCGAGGTCGAGATCGACCGTGACCTGCCGCGTCTTGCCGCCAAACGGAAACGGCAACTGCGCCCCGCGCACGGTCGAAAAAGCGATCCGCATCTGGTTCTGTGCGAGGTCGTAGATTTCCTGCTCCGAGAGCGTCTTGCTGCTCAGGCCGAACTGCAAAATCGGCACGCTCGACGCATTGTAGCGCACGATCAGCGGCGGCTGCATGCCCGGCGGCATCTGCCGCAGCACCGTCTGCGCGATGGCCGTGAGCTGAGCCACGCCAGCGTCCACGCTCGCGTTCGGCTGAAAGAAAACCTTGATGATGCTAACGCCGCTCAGCGACTGCGATTCGCTGTGCTCGATGTCATTCACCGTGGCGCTCAGCGCGCGCTCGTGGAGGAAGCAGATGCGCTTCTCCATCTCCTCCGCGTTCAGCCCCCCGTACTGCCAGATCACGCTCACCACCGGGATATTGATCGCTGGGAAAATATCCGTCGGCGTCCGCAGCAGCAGCACCGGTGCAAGCAGCAGCAGCACCAGCGCCGCGACGACGAAGGTGTACGGCCGGTTCAGCGCGAGACGGACGATCCACATGAAGCTAGGACTTTACGCACGGCGGGGAGATTCGGCGGTAGAAAAATTTTGGCTGGCGGGCAAACAAACGCCGTAGAGCAAAGCACCTAACCTGCTTCCATCGGCGCGGTCGCCTAGTGCAAAGTGCCGGGCACATGAGCGCCATCGAGACCAGCGAATTGACCAAAGTCTATCGCACCTACAAAAAAGCACCCGGCTTGTGGGGCGCGGTGAAAGGGCTGGGGCGGCGCGAGTACGAGGACACGCGAGCAGCGGATGGCGTGACGTTTTCCATCGAGGAGGGCGAGTTCGTTGGCTTCCTCGGGCCGAATGGCGCGGGAAAAACAACGGTGCTGAAAATGCTCTCCGGGCTGCTGAATCCCACGTCGGGCACGGCGCGCGTTCTGGGCTTTGTGCCGTGGGAGCGGCGGGATGAAATGAAGCGGCAGTTCTCGCTGCTCATGGGGCAGAAGAACGCGCTGTGGTGGGATCTGCCGGCGCGCGAATCGTTGGAGCTGAACCGCGCGATCTACGGCATCGAAAAGGCGCGCTACACGAAGATCGTGGGCGAACTGACCGAGCTGCTCGACTGCGCGGACAAGCTCGACGTCATGGTGCGCGAGCTTTCGCTCGGCGAGCGGATGAAGATGGAACTCATCGCCGCGCTGCTGCACTCGCCGCGCGTGCTTTTTCTCGACGAGCCGACCATCGGCCTCGACGTGACTTCGCAGAAAAAAGTGCGCGAGTTTCTCCGTGCCTACAACGCCGGCAACAAGATCGTGACCATGCTCACGAGCCACTACATGCAGGATATTGAAGAGCTGTGCCGACGGGTGATCATCATCGACGCTGGGCGCATTTTTTTCGACGGCCCGCTGAGCGCGATCATCGACCGCTTCGCCACGCACAAGATCGTGGGGCTGACGTTTGAAGGCGGCGCGGAGTGCGACTTCGCGGCATTCGGCGAAGTCGTCGAGCGCACCCCGGCGAGCGTGCGCCTGCGCGTGCTGCGGGCGCGCGTGACGGAGGTGTGCCGCGAGATTTTGGGGACATGCAAAGTCACGGACATCAGCGTGCAGGAGCCGCCGGTCGAGGAGGTGATCCGGCAGCTTTTCCACGAGCAGACCGGGGACAAGGCAGCGGAACCTTTGGCCAGGAAACCGGCATGAAATGGCGCGCGCTGACTGTGGCCTTCGCGGCGCTGCGCGCGGTGTCGGCGGACGCAGCACCGACGGCGGAAGACGCGCGGTTTTTCGCGGAGAAA
This sequence comes from Chthoniobacter sp., assembly GCA_025351065.1. GTDB lineage: Bacteria > Verrucomicrobiota > Verrucomicrobiia > Chthoniobacterales > Chthoniobacteraceae > Chthoniobacter. The sequence goes on from JANXWQ010000387.1 coordinate 14,576, forward strand.
ATCGCGCCGCTTTTCGAGGAGCGTTGTTTCAAGTGCCACTCGCATCAGTCGGGCAAAATGAAGGGTGGGCTGACGCTCGACGCGCGCAGCGGCTGGGCCGAGGGCGGTGAGAACGGGCCGGCGGTCATCCCCGGCGACGTGGAAAAAAGCCTGCTCGTCCGCGCCATCCGGCACACCGACCCGGATTTGAAAATGCCGAAGGAAAAGCTCCCCGTCGCCGAGATCGCGCTGCTGGAGGAGTGGGTGAAACGCGGCGCGCCCGATCCGCGCGAGACGGCATCGGCGGTGGCGAAAGGCGGCGACTGGTGGTCGCTCAAACCGCTCCCTCCCGCCGCGCCCGTGAGCGGAAATCCCATCGACCATTTCATCCGCGCAAAGCTCGCGGAAAGGCAGCTCGCACCTTCGCCCGAGGCTGACGCCCGCACGCTCATCCGGCGCGTGTATGTCGATCTCATCGGCCTCCCGCCGCCCCCCGACGAAGTGGACGCCTTCGTCGCCGATTCATCCCATGCGTCCTACGAAGCCGTGGTCGATTACCTCCTCGCCTCCCCGCGCTACGGCGAGCGCTGGGCGCGGCATTGGCTCGACACCATCCACTTCGCCGACACCCACGGCTTCGAGCACGACGTGTTTCGCCCAAACGCTTGGCGCTTTCGCGACTACGTGATCGCGAGCCTCAATCGCGACACGCCTTGGCCGCGCTTCATCCGCGAGCAGCTCGCGGCGGATGTCTTTTTTCCCGACGAACCGCCGCTCACCGCCGCCCTCGGCTACCTCGGCGCGGGCACCTACGACTCCAGTGCCGCGGGCACCGCGCCGAAGTCCTTCGAGAATCTCGACCGCGACGACCTCGTGACGCAAACGATGGCGGCCTTCGTCAGTACCACGGCGAACTGCGCGCGCTGCCATGCGCACAAATTCGACCCCATCACGCAGGAGGATTACTACGCGTTGCAGGCCGTGTTTGCGGGCATCGGGAAAGGCGATGTCGCTTTCGACGAAGACGCCGCTGTCGCCCGGCAGCGCGTGCGCTGGAAGACGCTGCTCGCGGCAAATGGCGCGGCGCTGCTCACGCCGGAAAACGAAACGCTCGTCGCTGAATGGGAAGCGGCACGCGGCAATCTGCCCGCGTGGGAGCCGCTCGACGCGGAGACGTTTCTCTCCGCGAATGGCGCGACGCTCACGCGCCAGCCCGACGGCTCCATCCTCGCCAGCGGCGCGCGCCCCGACACGGACACGATGACGCTCACGCTCACGAGCAAGCTCCGCGAAATCACCGCGCTGCGGCTCGACTTGCTCACCGACGATTCGCTGCCGGTGAAAGGGCCGGGCCGCGCGGACAATGGGAATCAGCACCTCACCGAATTCGAGGTGCAGGTCTTTCGGCCCGGTGTGGCGCTGCCGGAGAAAGTGAAAATCCGGCGCGCTTCGGCGGACTTCGATCAGACCGGCTACGATGTCGCCAAGACGCTCGACGGCGATTTGAAGACATCGTGGGCGATCCATCCAAAAGTCGGCGAGCCGCATCACGCGGTCTTTGAACTCGCGTCGAAGCTCGCGCTCGAACCGGGCGCGAAACTCGTGGTGATGCTCAAGCAATTGCAACCCGGCGTACATCTCATCGGACGCCTGCGACTTTCCGCGACCAGTGCGCCCGCCAGCGCCGCGCTCGCCCTGCCTGCGGCGGCGGAAGCAGCGCTCGCGATCTCGCGCGAGCAGCGCACACCCGAGCAGCGCGCCGCGCTCGCCACCGTGATTCTACGCCTGCGCGCGGAGGACGAACTCGCGCGCCTGCCCGTGCAGGCCAAAGTGTGGGCCGCGGCGAAAACCGCGACCAACGAACGCGGCGAAATCACCTTCGCGGAGCCGCGCGTGATCCGTCTGCTCAAGCGCGGCGACCTCGACAAACCCGAGGCCGAAATACATCCCGGCGCGCTCTCCGCCATCACCGCGCTGCCCGCGCGCTTCGAGCAAACGCTCGGCCAACCCGAAAGCGCCCGCCGCGCCGCCCTCGCCGACTGGCTCGCCGATCCGCAAAACCCGCTCACCTGGCGCAGCATCGCGAACCGCGTCTGGCACAATCATTTCGGCAAAGGACTCTGCGACACCCCGAGCGACTTCGGCCACATGGGCGGCGTGCCCTCGCATCCCGAACTCCTCGACTACCTCGCCGCCACGCTCCGCGACAGCGGCGGCGCGCTCAAGCCCCTGCACCGCCTCATCGTCACCAGCGCCGCCTACCGCCAGTCCTCCGCCTACCGCGCCGAGGCCGCCGCGCCCGACCCCGACAACCGCCTGCTCTGGCGTATGAACTGCACCCGCCTCGACGCCGACACCTTCCGCGACACCGTCCTCGCCGTGAGCGGCCGGCTCGATCTCACCGCCGGCGGCCCCGGCGTCGCGCATTTCAAATCCAGCCCCGGCCCGCAAGCCACGCCCGTGCTCGACTACACCACCTTCGACCGCGACAGCCCCGGCGCTTCCCGGCGCAGCATCTACCGCATCGTCTGGCGCGGCATCGCCGATCCCTTCATGGAAGCGCTCGACTTCCCCGACATGGGCCTGCTCTCCCCCGTGCGCGGCTTCTCCGCCTCGCCCCTGCAATCGCTCGCCCTGCTCAACAACGAATTCGTCCTCCGCCAAAGCGAACACTTCGCCGCCCGTCTCGCGTCATCCGGCGCCACCGCCGCCGACCAGATCCGCGCCGCCTTCCGCCTCGCCCTCCTCCGCGAACCCACGCCCGGCGAACTCGCCGACTTCACCGCCCTCGCGGAAAAGCGCACCCTCCCCGCCGCCTGTCGCGTCTTGCTGAACAGTAACGAATTCCTTTTTGTGAACTAACCATGAAGCCACCCTCGTCTTTCACCCGCCGTGATTTCCTTTCCCACCTCGGCGGCGGACTCGGGAGCGTGGCGCTGGCGCAGTTGCTGGCGCGCGATGGGTGGGCGGGCGAGGCGTTCGCGCCGCGGGCGGAGTTCAATGGCGGGGTGCATCATCCGGCGAAGGTGAAGCGGATCATCCAGCTCTTTATGAATGGCGGGGCGAGTCCGATGGATACCTACGACTACAAACCGGAGCTGGCGCGACTGCACGGGCAGATGCTCGGGCCGAAGGAAAAGCCGGAGGGCCAGACAGCGGTGGCGGGCGCGGTGATGAAAAGCCCGTTCGACTTCGCGCAGCACGGGCAGAGCGGGCGGTGGGTGAGCAGCGTCTTTCCGCAGCAGGCGAAGTGGGTGGACGAGATGGCCTTTCTCATGGCGATGACCACGAAGACGAGCGTCCACGGCCCCGGCAGTTACATGATGAACACGGGCTTTCTCCTGCCCGGCTTCCCGTGCATGGGCTCGTGGATTTCCTACGCGCTGGGCAGCCTCGCGGACAATCTGCCGGACTTCATCGTGCTGCCCGACGCGCGCGGGCTGCCCTACAATCAGCGCGGAAATTTCACCTCGGGATTCCTGCCGGCGCGGCATCAGGGCACGGTCATCAATGCTTCCGCCGCGCAGCCGGTGCCGGATCTTTTCGCCGATGCGCGGCATCCGTTCGCCATCGGCGAGGCGGATCGCGACGGGCTCGCGCTGCTGGAGAAATTCAATCGCGCGCACGCCGCCGAGCATCCCGCCGACACGCGGCTCGAAGCGCGCATCGCGTCGTGCGAACTCGCGGCGAAGATGCAGCTCAGCGCGCCGGAAGCGTTCGACCTTTCGCGCGAAAACGAAGCCACCCGCCACGACTACGGCCTCGACAGCAAAGTGACCGAGGACTTTGGCCGCCGCTGCCTGCTCGCGCGGCGGCTCATCGAGCGCGGCACGCGCGTGGTGCAGGTCTGGAGCGGGCCGCAGGGCGCGGTGAACAACTGGGACAATCACGGCAACATCCAGACCGAGCTACCGCCCATCGCCGCGAGCGTGGATCAGCCGATCGCGGCGCTGCTCGGCGATTTGAAAGCGCGCGGTCTGCTCGCCGACACGCTGGTCGTGTGGACCACGGAATTTGGCCGCACGCCCTTCGCGCAAGGCAGCCTCGGGCGCGACCACAACGGCGGGAGTTTCGTGACGTGGCTCCTCGGCGCGGGCGTGAAGGCGGGCGTCGCGCACGGGCAGAGCGACGACCTCGGTTTCAAGGCCGTGGAAGGCGTCACCTACTGCTACGACCTGCACGCCACGATCCTGCACCTGCTCGGCATCGACCACACGCGGCTCACCTTCCACACTGCCGGCGCAGACCGCCGGCTCACGGATGTGCATGGGCATGTGATCCGCGACATTCTCGCGTGAGCGCGCCTAGGCCAGCAGGCCTTTGACCAGCTTGCCTTCCACGTCGGTGAGGCGGTAGCGGCGGCCTTGGAATTTATAGGTCAGCCGTTCGTGATCAATGCCGAGCAGGTGCAGCAGCGTGGCGTGGAAATCGTGAACGTGGACGCCGTCGCTGACGACGTTGTAGCCGAAGTCATCGGTCTCGCCGAAGACCGCGCCGGGCTTGATGCCGCCGCCCGCCATCCAGGCGGTGAAGCAGCGCGGATGATGGTCGCGGCCGAAGTTCGCGCTGATTTTTCCCTGGCAGTAATTCGTGCGCCCGAACTCGCCGCCCCACACCACGAGCGTGTCGTCGAGCAGCCCGCGCGCTTTCAAATCCTTGATGAGCGCCGCCGCCGGCTGATCGGTTTCTTTGCAAATCCCCGGCAGCGCGCCGGGCAGTCCGCCGTGATGATCCCAGTCCTGATGGTAGAGCTGGATGAAGCGCACGCCTTTCTCCGCGAGGCGGCGCGCTTGCAGACAGTTGGCGGCGAAGGTGCCGGGCGTCTTCACATCGGGGCCGTAGGAGTCGAGCGTCTCCGGCGTTTCGTGCGCGAGGTCGGCGACTTCGGGGATGCTCGTCTGCATGCGAAACGCCATCTCGTACTGATCGATGCGCGTCTGGATTTCCGCGTCGGGCGTGCCTTCGAGCTGGTGCTCGTGCAGCTCGCGCAGACGGTCGAGCATGAGGCGGCGGCTCTCGGCGCTGACGCCCGCGGGATTGCCGAGATAAAGCACGGGATCTTTCGCCGCGCGAAACTGCACGCCCTGATGCCGCGCCGGCAGAAAGCCGCTGCCCCACAGGTGCGACCCGAGCGGCTGCCCGCCTTTGCCCTTCGTGATGAGCACGACGAACGACGGCAGGTTTTCATTTT
>JANXWQ010000441.1 GCA_025351065.1 Chthoniobacter sp.
CTGCTCTGGCGTGCTGACGACCTTGTAGTTCGCGTCGTCCGAATTGTTCGTCCCGATGAGCAGCACCGCCACCTTCGGCGACTGCCCCTCCAGCTCCCCGTTCGCCAGATTCCACAGCGCGTTCTCCGTGCGCCCGCCGCTATACCCGAGCCCGATGGCATTGCGCGGCGCGAAGAACTGCTCCCACACCGCCCTGTATTCCGCCTTGTCGAAATTGTGCGTGATCGAATCCCCGATCAGCAGCAGGTCGAACCGGTGCCCCCTGATCGCCGCCACCTTCTCCGCATGCCGCTTCTCCATCCCACCCTGCGGCACCGCGATCGCCGCCGAACTCGGCCCGTCTTGGGCGAAAACGGACGCGGTGCAGAGGAGTGTAACGGCGAGCGGACGGAGGAATCGGGGAAACATAAATTTGCGAGCCCAGAGAATCGCAACCACGCCGAATAAATCAACGTGTGCGATTTTTGGAACTGACCCTGCTATGGGATGCTGTTGCCGTCTACTCACACTGGAGAGATCACGACGGACAATCCAAATCCCATTCACTATGAAAATTCGCAAATCTAACCGATTGCGCGACGAGAGCCTACAGTGGGGCATCGTGGACGCTCTGAGGAGCGAACTTGCTTCGCGCAGTATGACGCAGGCGGATCAGCGACACCTCATCAAGCATCGACTCGCACAGGCTCACCGCATACCCGCTGCCGAGATCGCCAGCGGCAGGAACAAAACCTTGAACAGTGCGGTCACGCGCATTTTCTACCTCGCGAACCCTCGTGGGCCGACATCCGCCGCCGAACTCGCCGAGGCACGGCGGCGCGGTGTCGGATTCCATGCGTGCTACGCGATTGCCGCCGGACGAAAATCCTTGGCCGAGGCTGACCCGCCAAAAAGTAGCCCGAGTGAATTGAAGAGCCGCCTTCACGCTCTGGTCACGTCCTCCCTCGATTCCGGGATCTTTCTCGACGAGATCACCAGAGTCTTTTCGGACACCTTGGCCTCTTTTCATGAATTGAAAAGCTCATGACATCGACCAAGTCGCCGGCTCCTAAACTGACAATCGCCGTCCTTATCTTTGCACTTGTCGTGCTCTCCGTTATCGCGTGGCAATATTACTACGTATTCTGGCCGCCAGACGCGGCACCGCTGCGCGTAACTCAGATAGCCTGCCTTACGGATTCCACGGGAAAGAGGGTAAATTCGGCCAAATTCAAGAATACGGGCGACAGCCAACTCGATGAGGTGCACATCACTTTCAGTTTCAAATGTGAGGATGCAAAGGACGTTGTGATTACACGTTATTGGCAGGCGTGGGCACCCGGCGAGCAGCGGGAAATCCCCCTGGTTTCCACCATCTCCATTCAAAAGATTTCCATGGTCGGCACCTGCAAGCAGGGCCGACTGGAAGACACATGGCTGCCCAAGGCCACGGTTCACTCGCACACATTTGACCCCAAATCGAGTCTGACCGGATTCGAACAAGGCAGGTTGGAGGCGCTTGATTCGATACTCGAGCCCGAGTGGCCTGCAATGGAGACGATTATTGCCCGGCAGACTGCGACGGTCAAAAAGCTGCAAGAGGCCCTCAGCGTCCAATACCAAGAGCTTGAGGCCCGGCGCTCCAAGTTGGAATCTGGCGAGGTTGAGCGATTCAACGAAGATGCGGCGGACTATGCCCGGCGGTTGCAAGAATTGCGGAACCAAGAAGCCTTCCTAAAGGGACTCATCCAGCCGCCGAGCCGCCAGTCGCCAGCAATTGAGCCGCCAATACAGCGCGCCTCGTAGATACTGTTAACGCATGGTCCGAATCTGAGGCTTCGGAACGCATGCTTGCCGGGGAAACAGTGCTTCGTGGCTGGGGAGATGAGTCGCGCTTTCAGCGCTGGCGCTGGCGATGCGGGTTTCCTGGGGCGTTGTCCCCTCGTTACCAAGCTCTTGCTTGGTAATGCCACTGTCTTCGAAGCTCTGCTTCGTCAGTGCGGTTCACGCAGGAGCGCCCCGATCAAATTGCCGCCGATGGGAAGCAGAGCTTCCAAGACAAGCGCGTAACCAAGCAGGAGCTTTGTTACGAGGTGAAGCCACGCTCTCGCGCGTGAACTCATCGCAGATCGGCAGCCACTTGAGCCGTCGTCCATCTTCGGTCTGGTCGAAGATGAAGTCGTAGCTCCAGACCTCGTTGATGCGCGTCGCCCGCCGCCGCTGCGCGCTGTTCTCGC
>JANXWQ010000393.1 GCA_025351065.1 Chthoniobacter sp.
CTGACCGAGCGCGCGCATGATCTCTTTCCCGTGACGAGCAACGCCATGACCATCGACGTGCTCACCGCGGCGCAGAAACTCTTTGGCCCCAGCGCCGCGGAAAAACTGCTGCTCGTCGCCTTTCAAAAAAAAGCCGGGGAGTACGCCGCTCGGTTAAAAGGCGGCACGCTGGCCGAGCGCGCGAAAGGGCTGGCGCGGCTGCGCGATCACGACGGGCATATGGCCGAGTGCGTGGCGGCGGACGACGGCGGCGCGCCGGTGCGGATCGTCGAGCATCACTCGCCGGTGCTCGATCTGCTGCGCGCGTTTCCGCTGATCGCGCGGCTGGAGAGCGAGCTGTTCGCCCGGCTGCTGGGCGTGCCCGTGCGGCGGGTGGAAACGCACGCGGCGGGGCTGTTTTGCGCGACGTTTGTGTGCGGCGAGGAATTATTGAAACCATAATTTTAATAAAAAGGCACCGCGGCTGCTTCGATAGCACCGCATGTATCCGAGCTGGCAGACCGATCCGCAAACCGCACCGCAACGCACGACCACGCTGAGCGTCCCGAAGCCGCCGGCCTCGCGCATCGAATTCGGCGGAGCGCCGATCCTCGGTCTCGAAAGCCAGCTCAATGCCGAACTCGACGGCGCGTCGTGGGCGGTCGTCGCTTTTGCCAGGCAGGACGCGCTGTGGGCGGACTGGCTCTACCGCAATCTCAACGGCTTTCCCGTGCCGTCGGCGATGGTCGGCAGCGCGACTTCCCACGGCCTGCCGCGCCCGGATTGCGTGTCCTTTTTTCCCGACCGGCGCGACCCGCAGCATGCCGCGCATTACGCGCAGGCGCTGGAAAAAAGCGGCTATCTCGTGGTGGTGTGCTCGCCGCACTCGGTGCATTGCCCGGCGGTCGATGCGCAGATTTGTGCGTTCAAAAACGCGGGTGGCGAGGAGCGGATCATCGCGCTCGTGGTTGAAGGCTCGCCCGAGGGCGCGCTGGAAAATGCGCCGAAGACCGCTGCGCCCGCGTGGCTCCCGACGTGGCTGCGCTGGCGGCTGGATGACGATGCCTTTGCCACGGCTGATCCGAGTGAGCCGCGGGTGGTGGACGCGCGCCCCGGACGGACGAGCCTGAAGGAAGTGCGCGACATCCTGCTCGCCTCGTTGATCGAGGTGGATGCGTGGGAACTCGAAGTCGTAGGCGGTCTCTCGCGTCCGGTGGAACTCGTCTGCGCGGTGCCGCAGCCGTCCGTGGCCGCGGCGGTGGCCGAGCCGGTGGGGTCAGTGGTGGCGCGGGTTGCGCCGTCGCGCAAAGTCGGCCCGGTCACGCTCACCGCCGCCATTTGCGTGAGCGTCACGCTGGCTACGGCGTGGTGGTCTTTCGGGCGGATGGAAAGCGACCGCATGCGCCCGATGGCCGCGCCGGTGCAGGTGGTCGCGGTGAAAAAAGCGCCGCGCCTTTCCATGCCGGCCGTCGTGCCGGAAGCGCCCGTTGAGGATTTCGTGCCCGCACCCGAGGAGCCCGCCACGCCGGCGGTGGCCGTGGTGCCCCCGTCCGCGCCGGTCATGCGTACCGCGCAGGTCGTGGTGCAGCCGGTCTCCGTCATCCAGCCGGTCGCACCCGCCGTGGCTCCGGCGGAGGAAAGTGCGGCCCGCATCGCCACCGTCGCGCTGCATCATCGCGGTGATGCCGCGGTTGGCGAGCGCCGCCTTGATGATGCCCTCGGCTTTTACGAGGAGGCCGTGGACAACGCCCGCGCCGACGGCCCGCACGCCTCGCCCGAGGCCAAGGCCGAAGCCGCCGTGCTTTGCCGAAAACTCGGCACCCTCCAGCTCCAGATGACCTCCACCGCGGAGGCCCGCGCCAGCTTTGTGCAGGGCCGCAAACTCCTGCTCCAGCTCAAGACCCACGGCCAGCTCAGCGGCGAGCGCGCCAAAGTCCTCGCTGAAATCGAGACCAGCCTCCGCCGTCTCCCGCGCGACTGATTTCACCCCGGCAGGCGCGGCGAAAAATCTCCCAAAATGGAGCTTGCCGTCCAGAGTTCGCCCGCTACTTTCCCCGCCCCATGCCTCGATCCATTGCACGTCGCAAGACGAAAAAATCAGCCGTCAAGCGCCTCAAAGTGACCGGGACGGGCAAACTCATGCGCCGCAAAGCCGGCCTGCGCCACCTCGCCTCCAGCAAGAGCTCGAAGCGCAAGCGCAAGCTCGGCAAAGACGGCCAGGTCGATAAGACCATGGTCGATCGCATGAAGGAACTGCTCCCGTTCGCCTAGCCCTTTGACCCCGTGCCTTTGCGCACGCGGCTCCACCGGGCCCGCCACCTGCCCCGCCTCGCGGGGTGCCTCAGCGAATGAGGTCGGCGGGCTCATTCACCACAACGAACAATTCGCTGAACAACCGGAGGCCCGGGCAAACCGGGTTTTTAACCAACTATGGCACGCGCCACTAATGCTCCCGCCAGCCGGGAGCGCAGAAAAAAAATCGTCGATCTCGCCCGCGGCTACCGCGGCCGCCGATCGAAGCTCTTTCGCTACGCGAAGGACGCCGTCTATAAGGCCCAGCACTGGGCGACCCGCGATCGCAAGACGCGCAAGCGCAACTTCCGCATGCTCTGGCAGCAGCGCATCAACGCCGCCGCCCGCGCGCTCGGCCTCACCTACTCGCGCTTCATCGAGGGGCTGAAAGCCTCGGGCATCGAGCTGGATCGCAAGATTCTCGCCGACCTCGCGGTGACTGATCCGAAGGCCTTCGAGGCCATCTTCGCCAAGGCGAAGGCCGCGCTCGACGGCAAACGCGACGCCGCGAAAAAGGCCGCGTAACCGTTTCATCAAACCCACTTCCCACAGCCTCGGATGCGCCCCGCGTGTCCGAGGCTGTTTGGTTTTTTTGGCTAAAGCGAGAGTTGCTTGTCATCCGCGTGGCGTCCGTGAAAGTTGACGCCCTCGCTTTGACACCCGCGCCATGATTTCTCCCGAGGTTTTTTACGTGCATCTCCACGGGGAGCAGCGCGGGCCGTACACCATCCCGCAGATCGACCACATGCTGAACGCCGGGCTCATCGCGCGCGAAACGCTCTACTGGCGCGAGGGCATGGAGCAGTGGCAGCCAGTGATGGAACTGGTGGTGGTGCGCCACGTCGCGAACCCGTGGGTCAAGCCCGGCATCGCGCTCGCCGTGGTGCTTGCGCTGGCCGTGCTGGTGCGGATGTTCGGGCCGATCACGCTCGAAGGCTGGCGCGAAACCAACCAGCACGCCTACACCGCGCCCGCCGCCTACTGGCGCGCGCGCGATGTGGTGCGCACCGCGGCGCTGCCGCGTGGGAGCGTGGTGAATTTCGGCGCCTTTTCCACGGCGCAAGTGGCGCTGCAGCCGCCGGGCGCGGCCCTGGTCATCGTGCGCGGCGAGGTGCTGGAGGCGGGCCAGATGCGCCCGCATGCCTGGCGCCTGCCGATGCGCTTCGACGCCAAAGCGCGCGACTGGACCGGCGGCCCGGCGCAGGAGGTCGTGCCGTGAAAGTGCGTGCGTATTTCCTCCTCGCCGCGCTTGCTTTCGTCGGCTGCGACAAACCGAAGTCAGCGCCCGTCACGCCGGTCGTTCCGCCGACCGTGGTGCGGCAGGCTCCGGTGGAGACGCATCCTTTCGAGGACGGCTACAACGCTGGCTACGCGCTCGCGCTCACGCGGGCCACGCGCGACGCGAAAATCCCGAAGCCCGCCGACATCGAGCCGCTGGCCCGCGAGCAGGCGGGCGAAATCCCGGAGCGCACCGAGCGCTGGCAGCGCGGCTTCACCGAGGGCTATGCCGACGGCTTCCGCAAAATCGTGACCGGACAAAAGTAACCGGCTATGCGATGAATCCCACCCGATGATTTCCTCCCGCCTTATCCCCGCCGCCCTCGCCCTGGCGCTCGCGCTTTCACCCGGGCAGGCCGCGCCGAATCCCGTGGCGAATGTGAACCTCGGCGAAAGCGAGGCGTTGAAGTGCGAGGAGAAAATCGCCAGCATCCGGCGCGATGTGCTGGGCAAATACGAGGATCAGCTCGGCGACCTCCAGAACACCCTGCAAAAAGCCGCCGACCTCGAAGGCGCGCTTGCTGTGCGCGACGAGCGCGGACGGCTGGCCCAGGAGCACACGCTGAGCGAGCGCAATTACGTGGCCGAACCCAAGGCGCTGCGCACGCTTCAGACGCAGCAGGTGACGAAGATGCAGGAACTCGTCGCGCAGGTGGTGCAGGACACGCTGCCGAAGCTCATCGAGCTGAAAAAATCCTTCACCGTGGCGGGCAAGCTCGACGACGCCGTAGCCGTGCGCACGGCCATCGAGAAACTGCAAAACAGCCACGTCCCCGTGGCCCGCGCCGACGCCGGCAGTGTGGTGCCCGCCGAGACGCTGCTGCTCGCCTACGCCGGCGACCGCAGCCGCGCGGACAAGACTTACAAAGGCCAGAAGATCACCGTCCACGGCATCGTCGGTGGCTACCGCCACGACCCGGCGGACGCGAAATTTTACCACGTCTATCTCACCGGCGGCGGCAGCGGCACCTGGGTGCAGTGCGCCTTTTCGGCGAATGAATACCGCTTCCGCGAGGAGAAGAATGCCTTCGGCGCCGTCACCCTCGTCATCACGCCCAAGGACAGCGACAACGCCACCGCCCGCCTGCAAAAAGGCCAGGGCCTGGAAATCCGCGGCGTCTGCGAGGGGCTCGATGAAGTGGTGCGGCTGAACAAGTGCGACCTGCCGCGGTAGCGGCGGAAAATCAGACGGCTCCGTGGGCGCACGCCGCTAGGGCTTCGGGGATTGCGCCCGGCATGCGACTTTGGTAAGTGCAGCGCCGAATTCATGACTATTCGATCTGTGGAACTCATTGCGGTTTTTGCTGGCATCGCCATCACCTGCGGTCATGCGCAAGTTCCGAAGCAGCCGAAAAATCCCGTCGAGAACGGCGATTTTTCGGCGGGTATCGCGCACTGGTCAGGGGATGGGAAGGTGGACGTTTTCAAAGCCGAACCCGCTGGCCCGGCGAAGACGGGCACCGGGCTCGATGCCCTGAAGCCGCTCGCTCCGGCGGGAAAAGCACTGCCGCCGGTCGCAGCGACGCCGGTGCCGCCGCGTCCGCCTTTGGGAGCAACGCTGGGGAAGCCCGGCGCCGAGCCGGATCGCTCGTACTGCGTCACGCTCGGTGCGAGGGCGCAGAAATTTTCGCAGCGCTTTCCCGTGCCGCGCAACGCGAAGATCCTGAAGCTCACTTTGCGCGCACGACCGACGGACGGTTTTCAGACGGAGCGGATCACGCTGGGCGCGTTCCAGGTCAGAATCCAGATTCCCGGCGGGCGGTTCATTTATTTTGATCGCAAGGTCGAGCTGCTGCCGGAATGGCAGACTTTCGAGTGTGACTACACGGTCACGGACGCCTCCCGGTTTCTCGATCTGATCGTGGAAATTTTTCCCGGAACCGCGCAGCTTTATTTCGACGACTTTGTGATCGAGGCGCTGGAGCACTAGCGCAGGCTCGCATCCATCTGCGCGAGGCAGTGGAGGAGGTAGGGGAGGAGTTGCTTTTTGCGCGAGACGACGCCGGCGAGCTGCCAGATGTGCGGGCTGCGCGGCGGGTAGTCGATGGTGCGGAGAAAGCCGTCGTCGCCTTGCACGAGGAGGAGCGAGGCCTGGTCGTTGATGTCGGTGACGAGGAGGCAGGCGAAAAGCAGGCCGTCGCGGGCGCGGGCGGCGGCGAGCGCGGCGAGGAGGGCGTCGCGCTTTTCGTCGAAGTGCGCGAAGGTCAGCTCTTCGATTTGCGCGACGGTGAAGCGGTGGCCGTTTTCGGCGTACGGTTTGGCGTCGGCGGTGATGGCCTGCTCGGGCGTCATGGTGAGCAACGGGGAGCCGACGCTGAAAATTTGGGCGGCGAGTTCGTCAGGATTGACGCGCGCGATTTTCGAGAGCCGGTCGAGCGCGCTGCAATCAATGGGCGTGGTGGTGGGCGAGGTGAGATTGAGCGTGTCGGCGACGATGCCGGACATGAGCAGGCCGGCGATGGGCTCGGGCACAGGGATGCCGAGCTGCTGGTAGCAGAGCGAAACGATGGTGCTCGTCGAGCCGACGGGGTTGTTCCAAAATAAAATCGGCGCGTCGCTGGCGAAGCCGCCGAGCTTGTGGTGGTCGAGAATTTCGATGATCGGCACTTTGTCCGCGCCGCGCACGGCCTGGGTGAGTTCGTTGTGATCCACGAGGATAAGCTGGCGGGGAATTTCCTTGAGGAAGTCGGATTTTGACAAAATGCCGGTGAGCGCGCCCGCGTCGTCGAGCACGGGGAAGATGAAGGCGGCGCTCTGCGCGGCGAGGTGGCGGGCGTCGTCGAGGAGGGTGTCGGGGTGAAAACTTTGGTAGTCCGTCTCGATCATGCGCTCGACGCGGACGGCACCGCGCGCGAGGAGCACGCTGGTGGCGGTGTCGTGCGGCGACGAGATGATGGTCACGTTCGCGACGCGCGCGGCGGCACGAATTTCCTCGTCGATGCGCTCCCCGCCGGTGACGACGATGGCGTGGACGCGCGCGGCGATGGCCATTTCCTGAATGTGCGGACGGTCGCCGACGAAGAGGACGACGTTGCGCCCGCGATTGAGCGCGAGCCGGGGGGCGAAGGAATCCTGGGCCATCGCGCCGACCATGAGGAACTGCTCGGCCGGCTCGGAGGTGAGCGCGCCGGTGACGAGCGCGCCGCCGAACGTGGTCACGATGTCGGCCAGCGAAGCGGTGACGATGCGCGCATTCGCGGCTTCTTCGCGCGAGGGGAAAAGGTGGTGGCTGGCTTTGAAGGCGCTGAGCAGGCCGAGGCAGCGGTTGCTTTCATCCACGACGGGCAGGCCGCGCATTTGCTTTTTGTCGATGAGCTGGAGGGCGTCATAGACCGGCGAATCCGCGCGCACGGAAATGACGCGCGGCTGCATGACATCGGCCACGCGGGGCGAGAGGTCGTTGACGAGCGCAGGCGCTTCGACGCCGAATTTTGCGAGGACGAAATCAATGCGCTCGTTGGTGTTGCCGGCGCGGGCGGCGAGGACGTTGTCCTGCCCGGTGAGGCGCTTCAGCTCGGCGTAGGCGACGGCGGAGCAGATGGAATCCATGTCGGGATTCCGGTGGCCGATGACGATGGTTTGCATGCGAGCGGCGGAGGATGCACACGCCGCGGGAGCGCGGCAAGGGCGCCGCGGTGACGATTTTGCGCGAACCGATTTCGCGCGCGCGCCGCTAGAAAGTGCGCGTGGGCGCGGGCTCGCGGGTGTCGAGCAGGGCGTGCCTGATGGTCTCCATTTTCCGGCGGTCGATGGGGCTCTCGGGGTCGTAGTCCGTGCCGTGGGCGCGGCGGAAAATATCGTCGAAGTGTGATTCGGAGGGCGCGGGCGTGTTGTAGGGCACCGGCACGGACGGAGCGAAGCGTGCCGGGCGGATGAAAGGCGCGGGCTCGGCCTGCGGCGCGGGCGCGGCGGCCTGAGCCACGGCGGTTTCGCGGGCGGGCGCGGGCTTGGCTTTGGCGATGCGCGTGACGGCGGGTTCGCCCACGGGCACGACCGGCGCGGTGTGCTTGGCGATCATCGTCGTCTCGGCGGCCGGCGGTTCGCCGCCGGAGAATTCCTTTTGCTCCACGACCTGCGCGTTGCGGCGCAGGTAAAATGCGACCTGCTTGTTCACGTCTTCGCCGGGCAGCCAGACGGGTTTGCCGAGGCGCTCGTCCATCAGCCACCAGGGGTTTTTCGGATCCGAGTTGTCCTTGTAAATCACCGCCTGGTGCGTGCCCACCGCCTCGTCGCGCAGGCGGGTCTGGTAGTGGTACTGGTAAGTCACGACCTTGTGCTCCACTTTTTCCGCCGCGAGCACCTTGTGCAGCTTGGCCGTGTAGGACTCGCCGGCGTCGGTGTTGGCCGCGGCGATTTTGTCCGGCTTGGTCTCCGTGACTTTTTGCCAGGTGGTTTTCTGTTTCGATCCTTCGCAGGCAGCGAGCGTGAGCGTGACGGCGAGGACGAGTGAGCAGGACTTGTTCATAATGGAGGTCGGTTGAAAAACTTGCCCGCGCTCCTAGCTTATTTTCGGCTTGCGCTCAACGGAAATTTTGCGCAGCGCGTTCATAGCAGGCCGAACTGGCTTTTCAAAATCCACGTTTGCGCCTTGACCGCCAGCTCCGCGGTGTTCACCGGCTTGGCCAGAAAATCGCTGCCGCCATTGAGGCTGCCTTGCGCGCGCTGCTCCACGGCGTTTTCGCCGGTGAGGAAAATGATGGGCGTTTTTTGATAGGCGGTCTGCCCGCGCAGTTGCGCGCACAGCTCGGGTGCGGTGTGGCCGGCGAGATCGTAGTCGAGCAGCACGAGGTCAAATTTTTGCCCGCTGGCCTCCGCCAGCACCGCGCTGGCATCCGCGCAGCTGGTGGTCGGGAGCTGGGCCATTTCGAGCGAGGCCACGAGCAGGGCGAGGATTTCCGCGTCGTCGTTCACGGCCAGGACGCTGGCGGGCGGCAAAGTTTTCGCGCGCTCCACATGGCGCGGCTCCACGAGGCGCGCGAGCAGGTCGAGCGCCTGCGTGACGGTGCGGGCGATGGTCGATTCCAGCGCGCCGGGGGCCGCCAGCAGCTCGTGCAGCAGCGCCTCCACAGATGAAGCCACGCGGGCGATCGGGTGGTCTTCGAGACCCGCCGTACAGTCCACGAGTTGCGTGGCGAGCGCCATGAGTTCCATGCGCGAGGCCTCGTCGTCCGGCACGCCGCTCACGCGGTCGAGCGCGGCGCGCAGCGGGTTGAGCGTCGCGGCGATGGGCTGGAAGGCCGCCCCCAGCGGCAGCGTCACGCGTTGCGTGGCGTTCGGGTCGAGCGCGGTCAGGGCGGAGGACGGATCGCGCGAGGTCATCGCGCCCGGTTTCGGCGCGGAGCGGATGGGTGCGCCGTTCATCGGCGGCACGGGCTGGATGCGCACGCCGCGGAGTTCCTGGAGTTCGCGGGCGAGGCCCACTTTTTCCATCTGCAAATGCTCCTGCGCCCGCCGCGCCTCGTCGCGCTCGCGCTCCGCCGCCCACAGTTCCTCGTGCAAATTCGCCAGCTCCAGCTTCAACCCGGCGTTGGAGTGCCGCAGATCGTCGCGCTCGCTCGTCACGGCGCGCAGCGCGTCCTGCGCGGCCACGCTCGGCGTGGAATCCGTCCGGCCCGTGACCAGCCGAGCGCTCGAAAGCATGTCGATGCGCCGCTGCTGCGCGTTCAGCTTGCCGAGCAGCTCGGCGTTTTCTCCGCGGAGAAAAGCCGCGTCGCGCTCGAGCTGCTCGCGTGTCATCAGCGCGTCGGCCTCGGACGCGCCCATTGGGTCGAAAAAACATTCCACCGTCCCAAAGGCGATCTTGCACGCCTGGTGCAGGTGAAAATCCGTTACCGGCTCGCCGTCCACAAACGTCAGATTTGTCGAGCCCAGATCGTGCAGCCGGTAGTGCCCGTCCGCGGCGATGAGCTGCACATGATGCCCCGACACCGCGCGGTCCACGATCTGGATCATGTTGTCCGGCCGCCGCCCGATCGAGATCAACTCGCCCGAGAGCTGATGGGTTCTTTCCATCTGGTTGGGCAGCTTGATTTTGAGCGTGGGCATGGGCGGTGAAAGGGCTGGGTGGTGGGACTGCCGATGAGATTAGCAGTTGCGATGCCCAACGACCCGCAACCGCTTGCGCCTGCGAAACTCCTGCCGCACAGTCCGCGCCTTTCTCATGTTTGATGAAATTCAACGCCGCCGCACCTTCGCCATCATCTCCCACCCGGATGCCGGCAAGACGACGCTGACCGAAAAGCTCCTGCTCTACGGCGGCGCGGTGCAGCTTGCCGGCTCGGTCACTTCGCGAAAAAACGCGCGGCAGGCGACTTCGGACTGGATGGAACTCGAACGCCAGCGCGGCATCTCCGTTTCCTCGACCGTCCTGCAATTCGACTACGCCGGCTACCGCATCAACCTTCTCGACACGCCCGGCCACAAGGATTTCTCCGAGGACACCTACCGCGTCCTCACTGCCGTCGATGCCGTGGTCATGGTCATCGACGCGGCGAAAGGCATCGAGCCGCAGACGCGTAAACTTTTCGAGGTCTGCCGCCGCCGTGGCGTGCCCATTTTCACTTTCATGAACAAGTGCGACCGCCCCACCCGCGACCCACTCGCGCTGCTCGACGAGCTGGAGCGCGTCCTCGGCATCGGCGCGTTTCCGGTGAACTGGCCGCTCGGCACCGGCCCCAGCTTTCGCGGCGTCTATGACCGGCAGAAAAAGGAAGTCCACCTCTTCGAGCGCACGCCGCAGGGAGCCTACCGCGCGCCCGTCTCCGTCAGCGGCCTCGCCGACGCCGAGATCCGCGAAAAGCTCGACGCCGACGACTACGCCCGCGCCCTTGAAGAGCTCGAAATGCTCGACATCGCCGGCGTCGATTACGACGAGGCCAAAGTCCACGCCGGGACGCAGACCCCCGTCTTTTTTGGCAGCGCCATGAATAACTTCGGCGTCCAGCTTTTACTCGATGCCTTCCTCGCGCGCTCGCTGCCTCCTCAGCCGCGGAAAGGGATGAAGTATGAGGTAGGAGGTATGAGTGATGAAAAGGCCTCCGCCCCCACCCTTCATCCCTCATCCTTCATACCTCATACCTCTGCCCTCGTCCCCCTCACCGGCCCCTTCTCCGGCTTCATCTTCAAAATCCAAGCCAACATGGACCCCCGCCACCGCGACCGCATCGGCTTCCTCCGCATCTGCTCCGGCAAGTTCACCCGCGACATGTTCGTCACCCACCAGCGCACCGGCAAACGCGTCCGCCTTTCCAGCGCCCACAAAGTCTTCGCCCAGGAGCGCGAGACCGTGGACGAAGCCTACGCCGGCGACGTCATCGGCCTCGTCGGGCACAACGAATTCGGCATCGGCGACACCCTCACCGAAGACCCCGCCATCCGCTTCGACGAAATCCCCCGCTTCCCGCCTGAGTGCTTCGCCTACCTGCAAAACCCGAATCCGGGGAAATTCAAACAGTTCCGCCAAGGCGTCGAACAGCTCCTCCAGGAAGGCGTCGTCCAGGTCTTCGAGCTGCGCGATGCCGTGCAAAAGGTGCCCCTCCTCGCCGCCGTCGGCCCGCTCCAGTTTGAAGTCGTGCAATACCGCCTCGAGGCCGAGTACGGCGCCCCCAGCCGCCTCGAAACCGCGAGCTGGGAATGTTTCAAATGGCTCCCCCCCGGCACCGACCCCGCGGGCCTCAAACTCCCCACCGGCACGCGCCTCGCCTACGACAGCGCCGGCCTGCCCGGCATCCTCTTCCCAAGTGCGTGGACCCAGCGGTATTTCACGGAGCAAAACGGGGGGCTGGCGCTGCTGGAGTTACCGGCGGCGTAGTTTTGAGCACGCCACGTCTTTTCCGGTGCGCGTGTTGCTCATCGTTCGTCCCGAGGGGACGCGGCATTATTCGCCGGACGCTTCCGGCCAGTTGCCGATGTCGTCGGTGGTGTTGGGCAGCATGTCGGGACCGAAGGAGAAAACATCGTAACCCTTGGGATTGTGCACGCCGGGTTGGACGTATTGGTATTCCTTGCCCCACGGATCGATCAGACTATTCGCGGACTCGAGCTGCTGGTTCCAGTTGCGCGCACCATCCGGCTTGACGAGGAGCGCTTTCAAACCTTGTTCGGTAGTAGGAAGGGTGCGGTTGCCGCTCTGATACATCAGCAGCCCGGTTTTGAACTGGACGATATCCGCCCGTGCCCGGACGACTCTCGCCTGATCGACCTTGTTGCCCATCATTTGCACCCCTATGCCGATGAGCAGCCCGATGATGAGCACCACGAGCATAATTTCCAAAAGCGTGAAGCCGGAGTTTTTGCGGAGTGAAGTTTTCATGGGGTGTTGGGTGCCAGGTTGTAGTCGAGCGAGGGCGAGTTGTATTTGAGCTGCAGCTCCACGGTGCGCACTGCGACCGGGCCTGAGTCGTTAGTCAGCCGGAGGACGACTTTGTTCAAACCGGCGCGGAGGGCGGAGCCGGGGATCGCTTTCTGCGCGCGCAGCCAGCCCGCGTAGCGGAAACGCATGTCGCGGTCGAGCGGGCGGACGAGGCCGATGTAGGCGGGGTCGGCGAGGTCGGGCTGGTGGACGGAGGCGGGGCCGAGCGGGTGGTCGTTGACGGTGATTTCGATGGGCGCGAGG
>JANXWQ010000511.1 GCA_025351065.1 Chthoniobacter sp.
GGCGGCGACACCGGCACGGACTGCGTCGGCACTTCGATGCGCCACGGCTGCCGCTCGCTCGTGCAGGTCGAGATTTTGCCCAAGCCGCCGATGGATCGCGCGAGCGACAACCCGTGGCCCGAGTGGCCGAAGGTTTACAAGATGGACTACGGCCAGGAGGAAGCCGCTGCGAAATTTGGCGACGACCCGCGCGTCTATCTCACCACCGCCACGCGTTTCGAGGGCGATGAAAACGGCCACGTCAAAGCCGTCCACACCGTGCAGGTGGAATGGGCGCGCAACGACAAGGGCCAGTTCATTCCGAAGAACGTCCCCGGCACCGAGAAGGTGCTGCCCGCACAGCTCGTCCTCCTCGCCATGGGTTTCCTCGGGCCCGAACAGCCGCTGCTCGCCACGCTCGGCGTCGAGCGCGACCCACGCAGCAACGTCAAAGCCGACTTCGAGAAATACGCCACCAGCCTCCCCGGCGTCTTCGCCGCGGGCGACTGCCGCCGCGGCCAGAGCCTCGTCGTATGGGCCTTCAACGAAGGCCGCGGCGCCGCCCGCGAGTGCGACCGCTACCTCATGGGCGGCACCGACCTCCCGTAGCGCAACTGACGGAGACTCGCTCCGAAGTTCCACTTCGGAATGCCCGCCGACACAAAGCTAAGCTTCGCCCCGGCAATGGTGCGTTCCGAAGTCCTCAGTTTCAGAACGTGGCGTGAAAAAGCGCGGGGCAGCGGCTCGTGCTTTACCACATGCCGAATGGCGAATAGAAATAGCGCCATGGTCAATCACGACGCATCGCATGAATGGCAATCGGCAGACGCCACACAGCCCGTTTCCGTTATTCACGGTGATACCCGCGAAGTCTTGCGCAGCATACCGGGCGAGACGTTTCAGATGGCGATTACTTCGCCGCCATATTGGGGTGTCCGTGATTACGGTTATGCGGGGCAGATCGGAGCTGAAGAGCGATTGGAAGATTACATCGCCACGCTGACTTCGGTATTCCGCGAAGTTCGTCGCGTGCTGAAGAACGACGGCCTGTTCTGGCTGAATACCGCGAATTGCTACACGTCTGACGGACGCAAATGGCGCGATTCCGACGCAAAAAACAAAGGCCGCGCCATGTCCTACCGGCCCGACACGCCGGAGGGATTGAAGCCGAAAGACCTGATCGGCATCCCGTGGTTGCTCGCCTTCGCGCTGCAACAAGATGGATGGTTTCTGCGCAGCGACATCATTTGGCACAAGCCAAATTGCCAGCCAGAAAGCGTGCGCGACCGGGTGACGGTGGCACACGAATACCTGTTCATGTTCTCAAAGTCTGAGCACTACACGTTTCACCAATCGGCGATTGTCGAGCAGACCGCGGACGGCAAGGGGCAAAAGAACAAGCGCAGTGTCTGGTCGATCAATACAGAGCCGTTCGCGGAGGCGCATTATGCGGTGTTTCCAAAGGCTCTCGTGCGGCCTTGCGTCCTGGCGAGCACGCAGCCGGGCGACCTGGTTTTCGATCCCTTCTTTGGTTCTGGCACGGTGGGCGAGGTCGCGTCGGAGCTTGGGCGACGCTGTGTGGGCGTCGAGTTGAAGCCCGACTATGTGGAGATAGCGAAACGTCGCGTCCGCAAGGCGCAACCGGAATTTGCAGGGATAGCTTAAAGGACCGTCTGCGGCGCGGTGAATTCCCACTCGCCATGCACGATGCAGGCGGATTTCACCAAGTCTTTGACCTGCAATTTGCGCTCCGTACCACCGTCGAAATAGAGCCGGAAGAGCAATGTGCCGGAGTCGTCTCGCGCATCGCAGTATCCGGGCTTCGGCGTCTGCCGGCTTTCGTGTTGCATGACGATCTGTCCGCTTCCGGCCCGTTGGAGAACGGCTTTGGGAATCTCGACCAACTCGTAATGCCATTGCGGATCTTTCCGCAGTGCGCGAAGCGACAAGATGCGGTCGTATTGATTCATGTGCCGGAGAAAGCTGTCGCGCAGCCCCGCCAAATCCTGCTCGTTTTCCCATTTGCCGCGACCCAGTTCCATGAACTTTGAAATCCAAATTCGCTCGGCCTTCACGCTCTTATCGGCTTGGGTTTTGAGGGAAAAGCGTTCGCCCGCAATCGAGATGTCGTGACCAGGATTGCCTTTTGCCGCGAGGGTTGCATCGACCTTGTATGCGGTGAATGTCTTCCAAAGGAGAAACTCGAACTTGTCTTTGGTGAACGGTTCGGCTGAGAACGCATGATGCAAGCGCAGCGCGTCCCCGAAATCGGCGAACATTCCCGGCTTGAGCAAGGTTTTCGAGTGCTGGCGGAAGCTGTGGGAAAATTGGAAAATCGCGACGGCGCTCTCCACGAGCTTTAACTGGCCATCGGAAAGATTTTCGAGGCTGGCGACGAGTCGCTGGAGGCGTTCCTTCCTCATCGCCTCCGCCTTCCGAGCGCGCGGGAGAGCAAATCGGCGGGATGTTTTCCCAAGGCGAGCGCAATGTTTTCAAGCGTCGCGAGCGTGATATTGCACTCTCCTCGCTCAACCGCCCCAACGTAGGTGCGATGAATCCCGCACTTCTCCGCGAAATCCTCCTGCGACAAGCCGAGCGCCGTTCTGAGACGCCTCACTTCGATGCCTACGAGACGGTTGATCTGAGATTCTTCGGATTCTGCCACGCACCGCTTGTGTCAAAATGACGACCATATCTCTACAGACTAAACCTAGCATGTGTGAGCTGCTCATCCGCTGTGCTGAGGTCACCGAACGAGGACAAGAATACCTGCCCGCCCTTTCACCCGCCCGCGCGCCGTTCGCGGAAGAAGCTCTGGAGCATCGCGGCGCACTCGTCGTGGCGCACGCCGCTGGTCACGTCGCAGCGGTGATTGAGCTGCGGATGCTGGCGCAGGTTCGGCACGCTGCCGCCCGCCGACGGACACCCAAAGACGACGCGCTGACGCGCTGCATCCGCACATGCACCAGCGCGCCCGCGCGCATCGCGCAGGGCTCCTAGGTCACGTAGCTTTCGCACTGGTTCAGCCGCCAGTCGCCGAGGGACGTTTTCCGCCTGCGTGATGGCCAGCATTTCCGCATGCGCCGTCGCGTCCTTCAGTGTCTCCACTTGGTTGAAAGCGCGGGCGATGATCTGCCCCGCGATGGACCACCAAGGCCCCGACCGGCACCTCTTCGCGCTCCCACGCGCGGCAGGCTGCGAGGCGGGCGCGCGCCCGTCCGTGCGCGGAATTTCGGGGACGGAGACGAGCCGGGGAACGGGCCTCGCGCCATTCGCCATGACCGCCAAGCGAATGTCACTGACGACGTTCGGGGCGGGCTGC
>JANXWQ010000525.1 GCA_025351065.1 Chthoniobacter sp.
AAGTTCGTCGCGGCGGGACGCCGCGACCAACACGCGGGACGCGTGTGCTCCCCAGAGTTCCCGCGCCCGCCTTCTCATGGATTGGGCGCGATCTTGCGCGCCAGAGTTTGAAGAGTTGGACGGAGCGCGAAATAAATGACCGCCGCGACCAGCGGCGCGACCAGCGCCCAGACGACGATCCCCTGCACCCCGATCATGGCGAAGTCGCGCATAAACTGACCCGGACTTTCGCGAAAACGGCCGAGCAAGAACGGAATCGAAAGCGGGACGTGCGGGTGGTCGAAAAGCGTTTCGCCGATACGGTAGAACGGAATGAGCAAAGCGAGTTGCGCGGGATAGGCGAAGTAATTGACGAGTTGAATGACCGGCTGGTTCAGGCGAAGTGCGAAGGCCGCGGCGGCACATAGAATGGTGGTCGCGCCGAGAATGGGAAAGATGCTGAGTACGCCGCCGAGGGCGACGGTCAGTGCGATTTTTTCCGGCGTGATGCCCTGCCGGAGCTGGCCCGCGATGGGCGCAACGATCCGCCTTTTCCAAAACAAACCGCCCGCCACAACGGGAGGCGCAGTCACGGCGGGCGGGTTCATTTCCGGCGGAGCAAAACGGTCTCAAGCTTCGCCTCCGCGGGCACGAGGAAAAGTTCGCGCAGCATGTAGATCGCCATCGCGATGTTGCCGAGGAGCAGGATGGCGATGAGCCACGCGATGCGGGCGAAGTTCGAGGTTTCTTTGTAAGCGACCCACGTCCAGAAAGTGAGGAAGGCGAAGTAAGTGTCGAAGAGCGTGGCGATGAACCACGGATGCGTCGCGACCTCGCGCGGCATCTTCCACAGCGCCACGAAATTGCTCGCCCAAGTCGTCACGCACAGCATGGCGATGAGCACGACGCCGAAGGCGATGCGCAAAAACCAAATCATGCGCGCGGCGGGAGTTTGCAGGTGCCGGTGCCGAGCCATTCGTAGCCGTAGCAGTGGCCGCTCAGTGCGCGATAAACGAGGCAACCGGCGACGATAAGCCGGAGCGGATGACGCAGCCGGACGCCGCTCGCGAGCAGCGCCACAGCGGCGATTCCGGCGACGATGCGCTCGGCGTTGGCGACATTGACGGGGCGGGTGCTCATTTCAAAAGGCGCGATGCAGCGCACGGTTGTTGGGGCGGGTATAGATGGCTTGGACGACGCTGATATTCCGCATCGTGAAGGCCGCTTCGCAGTACTGGAGATAGTAGTTCCATTGGCGGATGAATCGTTCGTCGAAGCCGAGTGCGCGCACGTCCTCGGCGCGCGCGTTGAACGTCTCCCACCACGCGTGGAGTGTTTTGGCGTAGCTCGCGCCGAGGTCTTCGAGGTGATGGAGAAAGAGGTCGCCGGTGCGGTGCAGCGCAGTGTTCACGCGGCCCACGCTGAGCAGCAGGGAGCCGGGAAAGATGTATTTTTGAATCCAGTCGATGCCGCGCCGCAGCTCGGCGTGGCGGATGTCGGGGACAGTGATGTACTGCAGCCCGACGAGTCCGCCGGGCTTCAAGACTTCGTGGATTTTCGCGAAGTAAGTTTCAAGATAGCGGTCGCCAAGCGCCTCCATCATTTCGATGGACGCAACCTTGTCGAACTGGCCGGTGATGAGCCGATAGTCGGTGAGTTGGATGTCCACGCGATCCGCCAAACCCTCACGCACGAAGCGATCGCGGGCGTATTTGAACTGCTCCTCCGAGATGGTAACCGTGGTCACGCGGCAGCCGAAATTCTTCACCGCGTGGCAGGCGAAGCCCCCCCAGCCGCTGCCGATTTCGAGGACGTGATCGCTCGGCTGGAGGTCGAGCTGGCGGCAGAGCGCGTCGTATTTCGCGACCTGCGCGGCTTCGAGCGGCTGGCCGGGCGCGGTGAAAAGCGCGGACGAGTAGGTCATCGTCGGGTCGAGCCAGAGGCGGTAGAAGTCGTTCCCAAGATCGTAGTGCTCGGCGATGTTGCGACGGGCGGTGGCGACGCTATTCGGCCGGAGCAGGTGGAGCGCGCGGTTGTAGTGTTTGAGCAGGTTGAGCGCGACTTTGCCGGTCTTGGAGCCGGACATGGCGGGCGAGCTTTCGACATTCAAAATGGCCCACGCGATGACCCGCGCAATGCTGTCCGTTTCCCAATTCCCATCGACGTAGCTTTCGCCAAAACCCACGTCTCCAAAGAGGACACACTTTTGGAAAAACGCCGTGTCGAGCACGCGGAGGGTGGCGCTCATTGCCGCGCCGGGTGTGCCGATCGTGCGGGTCTCGCCGCTGGGCAATTCGAGGCGCAGACAGCCGGCGGTCATCTTGCCGAGCGCATCGAGGACGAGGCGCTGGTAAAGACCGCGGCGGCGCGGCGTGTCGAGGGCGAGGACTGCGGACTGGGTGGCGGCGGTGTCGTTCATGGAGTTTTTCCGGCGATGGATGCGTGGGGATTGAAGACCCCGCGCTGGAGTTCGGGGTGCGCGGCC
>JANXWQ010000543.1 GCA_025351065.1 Chthoniobacter sp.
GCTTGGCTTCGCGGCGGGAGAGGAGGGCGATGAAGTCGGCGGACGTGGCGGCGGCGCAGAGTTCGCTTTCGGCGGCGGGGTCTTTGAAGACGCGGGCGAGGAGGCCGACGATGCGGAGGTAATCCGCCGCCAGCGCGCGCGGCACGGCGATGCAAAAAATGTAGCGCACGGGCAGCTCGACGCCGGGGAACGGCACGCCTGCAGTGCTGCGGCCCACGCTCATTACCATCGTGCTCACGCACTCGCCGCGGGTGTGCGGGATGCAGATGGCGAAGCCGCCCTCGACCTCCGGCAGGCACGGCGCGACGGCGTGAACGCCCCCGAGCAGCGCGTCCCAATCATCCACACCGGGGTCGTTTTTTACCAAAGCCGCCACCTCATCAATGGCTCCGCGCGGCGTGGTCGCGGTGATGTCGAGGGTGATGTGGGTGGCAGGCAGGATGTCGGCGAGGGTGATCATACGGCGGTGCCGCTCCATTTCAGTTTTTGGCGGAGCACTTCAAAAAACGAAGTGCCCGGTAGCATGGCGAGCGGGAGGCGCTGCGGGGCTTGGGTGATGCGGATGAGGTCGCCGGAGTGGACGCGCACGGAGGCCTGGCCGTCGAGCGAGAGGAAAATCTCGGGCTCCTCGCGGCAGGGCGTGATCTCGATGCACGAGTGCTCGCTCACGAGCACGGGGCGCATGGTGAGGACGTGCGGGCAGATGGGCGTGATGACGAAGACGCCGCTGTCCGGCGTGAGCACCGGGCCGCCCGCGCTGAGCGAGTAGGCGGTGGAGCCGGTGGGCGTGGCGACGATGAGGCCGTCGGCGTTGTATTCGCTGAGCGTGGCGCCATCCACGGCGACGTTGAGTTTGATGAGGCGGGAAAGTTCGCCGCGGCTGATGACGGCGTCGTTCAGCGCGATGTAGCGCGCGGCGGTCTGGCCGCCGCGGACGATTTGCACCTCGAGCAGCGCGCGCTCGCTGAGTTGGTAAGTGCCGGCGGCGATGGCGTCGAGCGCCTGCGGCCACGCGGCGGCGCTGACGCAGGTGAGAAAGCCGAGCGTGCCAAGATTGATGCCGAGGATGGGGCGGAAGCCGTCGCGCAGCTCGTGGAGCACTTGGAGAATGGTGCCGTCGCCGCCGAGCACGAGCAGCAGGTCGCAGTCGCGCGCGAGGTCGGTGGTCGTCGCTGCTGAGTCCGCGCCGATGAGCAGCGCGGCGCGTTTTTCCAGCACGAGCGGCAGTCCGCGCCGCGCGCAGTCGCGGGCGATCTCGTGGACGAGTTCGCCGGCATCCACCTTACCGTCATTCGCGATCAGGCCGATGCGCGCAGGCATGCGAGAAACTCCTTGTTGCCCTCGCCGCCGAGGATCGGCGACGCGATGACGCCGCGCCATTCCACGCCCGGCAGCAGGGCGGTGAAGGCGCGGATTTTTTCCACCGCCCGCTCGTGCAGGGCGGCGTCGCGCACCACGCCGCCACGGCCCACGTCCTCCTTGCGGAGTTCAAACTGCGGCTTGATCAGCGGGACGAGCACGCCGCCATGACTCAGCTGCGCGACGGCGGGTGGCAAGATCAAAGTCAGCGAGATGAAGGACACGTCGATGACGCAAACGGCGACGGGCTCGGGGATGTCGGCGCGCGTGAGATGGCGAGCGTTGAGCTTTTCACGAACGACCACGCGCGGGTCGCTGCGGATTTTCCAGTCGAGCTGCGAGTGGCCCACGTCGATGGCGAAGACCTTCGCCGCGCCGCGCTGCAGCAGGCAGTCGGTGAAGCCGCCGGTGCTCGCGCCAATGTCGAGGCAGGTCGCGCCCGCCGGGTCGATAGCGAAATGGGCGAGCGCGGCTTCGAGCTTGAGCCCGCCGCGCCCGACGTAGCGCTCCGCGCTTTTGACCGTGATCGCGGCATCCTCGGCGATGCGCGTGCCCGCTTTGTCCATGCGCTGCTCGCCCACGCAGACCGCGCCGGCCATGATCGCGCGCTGCGCTTTTTCGCGGGACTCGAAATAGCCGCGAGCGACGAGCAGCTGATCCAGGCGTTGTTTGGCGGCGGGCATGGGACAGAATTTACAAAATTAACAAAATGTGATGAGGCGAGCACTAGACCAAGTTGCGGCCGCATTGTCCGTCCTCTGCCTTCATATTGTTAGTTCTGTAAATTCTGTCGAACCACCTCATGGAACCGCGAAATGGCTTGAATGCGAATGTCTTTCCACAGAAACACACCGCCCCACCATGCCCGAAGAAAACCTGCGCGAAGCCATCAAGGAAATGATGGTCGAGAACCTGATGCTCAAAGTGCCGAAGGAGGAGATCGCCGATGATCTCCCGCTCTTCGGCCCAAACGGGCTCGGGCT
>JANXWQ010000580.1 GCA_025351065.1 Chthoniobacter sp.
GCAGCCACCATATCTCTCCGCGCCGAAAACATGCCTTTGACCGCCTCCATAGCTCAGTCTGCCCTCCGCGCCCACGCGCCGGAAGGCCGGTGGATTTTCCGGCAGGAAGCTGCCGGATCGGCGATGGGATTTGTGCTAAAAAGCAAGCCCATGGCGGCCTATCAGAGCCTATTTTCAGAGAAGCGCGCTTAGCTCAGCGGTAGAGCACATCCTTCACACGGATGGGGTCGCAGGTTCGAACCCTGCAGCGCGCACCATCCGCCTCACGACGCACTGGCTCAGTCCCCGTAGTTAAACGGATCGCTGAACTTCGGGTCGCTCGTCACCGTGGTGTCGGTGAGCGTTTTCAGGAAGGCGACCAGCGCCGCTTTTTGCACCGCGGTGAGGTTCAGGCGGCGCGGCGTGGGCGGGCCGGGCGGCGGGTTGCGGAGCGGAGGTGAAAGATTGGGGTTATCGACGACGCCGTGGTCGTAGAATTCGACGACTTCCTCCAGCGTGGCGAAACGCCCGTCGTGCATGTAGGGCGCGGTGAGTTCGATGTTGCGGAGCGAGGGGACTTTGAACAGCCCGTTGTCCGCGGCGAGGCCCGTGATGCCGCCGCGCCCGAGATCGACGAAGGGAAATTCGAGCCCGTTGTTATTGATCGCCGGGCCGGGGACAAAGTTGTCCGTGCCGTGGCAGGCCGCGCAGTTGCCCACGGTGTTGAAAATCTGCCGGCCCTGGTTTTCCTGCGGGGTGAAATTGGCGAAGCCGGTGGCCGCGCCGGTGTCGAATTTCGTGTGCGTGGAAATGATCGAGCGGACGAACTGCGCGAGCGCGCGGGAGATCAGGTCGGAGGTGACGGTGGCGCTGCCGAAGGCGTTGGTGAAAAGCGTGGCGTAGTACGGCTCGGCGCTGAGGCGGGTGACCAGGCCGGTCAGCGTCATGCCCATTTCGGTGGTGTTTTGGATCGGCTGGAGCACCTGGTCTTCGAGCGTGGCGGCGCGTTCGTCCCAGAAAAAGGCGCGGCGCTGGTACCAGCGCGCATTGCTCAGGCCCATCGAGTTTCGCCCGGTGAGCCCACCCTGAAATCCGACGCTGAATTTGCGCCCGTCCGAAAATCCGCGCGCCTGCTGATGGCAGGACGAGCACGAAATCGTCTGGTTCAGCGAGAGCCGCTTGTCGTAAAAAAGCGCGCGCCCGAGCGTGGCGGCGGCGTTGGTCACGGGGTTGGTCGCCGGCGTGTTGTCCTGCCCGAGGATGGGCTGGACGAGGAAGCTCGGCGGCAGCGCTGGCGCGGCGTAGTTCGCGAGCGTCGGCGGCAGGAGCAGCGCATTGGCCGTGGTGCTGGGGATGCCGGCGTGCGCGGGATCAAAGACCGTGCGGTAGAAAAGGCGGAGGCCCGGCGCGGGCGTGTAGCTGAGCCTGCGGTGAAAGTTTCCGTTGAACACTTTCCACGTCTCCACATCGGTCCAGGTGGAAAGATTCGGCGAGCTTTGCAGCACCCAGACGTGGTTGCCGGGATCGGTCACGCTCACGCTCGCGGAGTTCGCCGCCGCGCCCGGCGCGATGCTGAGCGCCGAGCCGGCGGGCAGTTGCGCGACGGCCCAGGGAGCACTCGCGGCGAGGGCGAGCGCGGCGATTTTCAATGGGGAGAAACGGATGGAGGATTTCATAACGCGGGCAACATGGCCCGCGTATGTAAGGGCCGTATGAGCGCGCTCCCACTTTTTTGTAAAGCGCATGTAAAAGTGCGCCGCACGGATGCTGGACTTTCCGCGCGGCTTCGGCGCGCAATGGCCGCCATGCCGCCACGTTTCGCCCCCATTTTTGCCGCCGCCATTTTTGCCGCACTCCCCGCTTTCGCCCAAGGCACGAAGGCCGACTACGAGCGCGCACAGTCGCTGGCGAAACGGACGGACAACAAGGTCTTCCGCGCGAAGGTGACGCCGCACTGGCTCCCGGGCGGGAATGGTTTTTGGTACCGTCTCGAGACCGCGCCGGGCGTGCGCGAGGTGGTGTCGGTGGACGCGGTCAAAGGCACGCGGACGGTGGTGACGGAGGTCGCAAAAATCCCCGGCGCGGAGGGCGGCGACAGCGCGCGGTTGGAGGACGAAGGCGAACCGCATCCGAGCAGGAACGGCGGCGACGAGGTGGGCATCACTTTCACGAACAAGACGGCGGGCGAGGTGCGGCTCATCTGGCTCGATACGGGCGGCGGGCGGAAGTCATATGGCGAAGTGAAGGCGGGCGCGTCGTCGAAGCTCAGCACGTTTGCCGGGCATGTGTGGCTGGTGGAGGACGCGGGCGGCAAAGCGCTGGGCGTTTTCACCGCGCCGGACGGCGGCGGCGAGGCGGTGATCGAAGGCACGCGCCCCGAAAGAAAAGCGCCGGGGAAAAATCCGGACGCGCCAAAAAATGAAGCGCTGAAAACCGAGCGGACGTGGCGGCCTTTCATCAAGGATTTCAACGTCTGGGTGAAGCATCGCGAGACCGGCGAGGAGGTGCAGCTCTCGCGCGACGGCACGGCGACGGACGCGTACCGCGAACCGCTGCGGCTGTCGCCGGACGGCACGAAACTGGTGGTGATGCAGGTGCAGCCCGCGCAGGAGCACAAGGTCTGGCTGGTGGAGTCATCGCCCGCGGATCAAGTCCAGCCCAAGCTTCTCAGCTACGACTACCTCAAGCCCGGCGACAAAATCGCCCACGAGCGCCCGCGCCTTTTCGACCTCGCCAAGCGCGCGCCCATCGCGGTGAAGGACGATCTTTTTGCCAATCCGTGGGACCTCGGCGAGGTGCGCT
The DNA here is from genome assembly GCA_025351065.1 of Chthoniobacter sp. GTDB lineage: Bacteria > Verrucomicrobiota > Verrucomicrobiia > Chthoniobacterales > Chthoniobacteraceae > Chthoniobacter. The sequence goes on from JANXWQ010000580.1 coordinate 2,782, forward strand.
GGCTGCCCGACGGCCAGCGTTTCGCCTTTCTCTACAACCAGCGCGGGCACCAGGCACTGCGCATCATCGCGGTCGATGCGACGACCGGCGAGGCGCGCGCGCTGGTGGATGAGACGAGCAAGACGTTCGTGGACTATTCGCAGAAGACCTACCACGAGTGGCTCGACAAAACCGACGAGCTGATCTGGGCGAGCGAACGCGACGGGTGGAATCATCTCTGGCTCTACGACACCCGCACCGGCGCGGTAAAAAACCAGATCACACGCGGCGCGTGGGTCGTGCGCGGGGTCGTGCGCGTGGACGCGGAGCTGCGGCAGATTTGGTTCAAGGCGCTGGGCATCCGCGCGGGGCAGGATCCATATCAGGCCCATCTCGCGCGGGTGAATTTCGATGGCACCGGGCTGACCGTCCTGACCGAGGGCGACGGCACGCACAAGTGGGAGTTTTCGCCGGACGGGCGGTTCTTCACCGACCTGTGGTCGCGCGTGGATCAGCCGCCGGTCACCGAGCTGCGGCGCGCGGACGACGGGAAGCTGGTGTGCGTTTTGGAAAAGGCCGACGCAAGCGCGCTGGTCGCCGCGGGCTGGCGGATGCCGGAGCGTTTCGTGGCGAAAGGGCGCGACGGGCAGACGGATATTTTCGGGCTGATCGTGCGGCCGTCGAATTTCGATCCGGCGAAAAAATATCCGGTGATCGAGAAAATCTACGCAGGGCCGCATGACTTCTTCGTGCCGAAGGAATGGGGCCGGCAGACGCAGGATCACGAGCTGGCCGAGTTGGGCTTCATCGTCGTGCAAATCGACGGCATGGGCACGAACTGGCGGTCGCGCGCCTTTCACGATGTGGCGTGGAAAAACGTGGCGGACGCGGGCTTCCCGGATCGCATCGCGTGGATGAAGGCGGCGGCGGCGCAGCACCCGGAAATGGACCTCACGCGCGTCGGGATTTTCGGCGGCAGCGCGGGCGGGCAGAGCGCACTGGGCGCGCTGCTTTTCCACGGCGATTTCTACAAAGCCGCCGTCGCGGACTGCGGCTGCCACGACAATCGCATGGACAAAATCTGGTGGAACGAAGCGTGGATGGGCTGGCCCATCGGCCCCGAGTACGCGGCGAACTCAAACGTGGTGAACGCGAAAAATCTCACCGGCAAACTGCTGCTCACTGTGGGCGAACTGGATCACAACGTCGATCCCGCCTCGACCATGCAGGTCTGCAACGCGCTCATCAAAGCGGACAAGGATTTCGAGCTGCTGATCCTGCCGGGTCGCGATCACGGAGCCGGTGAGTCGCCCTACGCGGCGCGGCGGCGGATGGATTTTTTCGTCCGCAATCTCCTCGGCACCGAGCCGCGGCGCTGAAGTGGCGCAAGCCTCCAGCCTACGCCGCCGGATTGCCGGCGAATTCCTTCCGCATCTCTTCGCTGCGCTCGATGGTCTGCGCGAGCAGCGTGGGCACCGTCGGCAGGGCGCGGGCGCGGATGTAGATCTGGTAGCTGAAAAAGCCCTTGCTCAGCCCGATGCAAAGCTGGTTCAGCGCGACAAGTGCGCGCCCGAGCGCGTTGTCGCCGACGGCTTTGGGGAAAGGTGCGGGAATGCCGCGGACCTCGGTGACTTTGTAGCCCGTCTGGTCAAACAGTTCGCGCAGCGAAGCGAAGGTGAAAAGCCGCGTGTGGGTGCGGTCGAGGATGCCTTTGCGCCCGTAGTTGAAATTGCCGAGCAGCAGCATGAGGCGCGTCACGGCGAAGCCGATGTTCGCCGTCGTCAGCACGATCTCGGGGCGCTTGTTAGCCGCGGCGGCGCGCAGTTTTTCCATGAAAACCTCGGGGTCTTTGAGGTGCTCGATCACGTCGAGCATGAAGATCTGGTCGAAGTCGGAAACGCTGACGGGGAACTCGGTGCCGTCCATGTCCCAGCGTTTGAAGTCGATCTTCGGGTTGTCCGATTTTTCCCGGATGTACTGATCCACGCCGGTGACGTGCGCGGCTTTTTCCGCGAGATGCTCGGCCACGTAGCCCTGCCCGCAGCCGATGTCCAAAATGTGCGCGCCAGGCTGCACCGACTCGATGGCGAAGGTGTGCGACGAGGCGAAGCCCATTTTCAAATCGTAGGTCAGCTCGATCTGGCCCACGTCGAACTTGCGGTCGAAGAGCAAATTCATCTCGTGGAATTTCGCGCGCAGCATCGTTTTGAAAATGTCCCACGCATACTGCAGGCCGTTCACGTGGCAGATTTCGTCGCCGTAAAAAGTAGGGATCGGGATTTCCTGAATCGTGACGCCCGCGAAATGGAGCTGCACGATGATGTCCGTGTCGAAGTGGAAGTCGTTCGAGTTGCGCTCGAAGGGGATGCGCCGCAGCGCCTTCGTCGCGTAGAGCCGGTAGCCGCTGTGGAATTCGCTCAGCTTCGTGCCCAGCAGCGTGTTTTGAAATGTGGTCAGCACCTGGTTGCCGATCCATTTGTACATCGGCATGCCGCCTTTCAGCGCGTCCTGCTTGTTGATCATCCGCGAGCCGAAGACCGCGTCGGCGTCATCCTTGAAAAAGGGCTCCAGCAGCACGGGCAATTTCTCCGGCGCGTACTGGCCGTCGCCGTGCAGCAGCGCCACCACGTCGAAGCCGTTGTCAATCGCGTAGCGGTAGCCGAGCTTTTGGTTGCCGCCGTAGCCCTGGTTCTCGGGGTTGCGCAGGATGGTGATTTTGAAATCGCTCGCGGCGTCTTCGCGTTTCAGTCCGGTCTGAAAAGTCGCGTCCTTCGACGAGTCGTCGATGATGAGCACCTCCACATCGCGCGTGTGCAACTCTTTGGGGATGCGGTCGAGGACGCTGTTGATGGTCTTCTCGGCGTTGTAGGCGACGATGAAGATGAGGACGCGTTTGCCAGAAAAATCAATCACGGCGGGGAGGTTAGCAAAGTTTGTTCCTCCGTCGAGGGCAGGGCCGGAGTTATTCAGAAAACCTCGCGCCGTCTGCGGTCGTTGGACTTCACGAGGCAGGACGGTTTTTTTAAACGCAGAGACGCAGAGACGCAGAGAGCGCAGAGATTTTCATCTTACAAAATGGGCCTCAACCCTCCCCTCTGCGTCCTCTGCGCCTTTGCGTCTCTGCGTTAAAAAGCCAACCGCCCGACCCGTGCCAAGCTAGTACCGGCTGCGAATCGCGCTCGCCAAAGCATCGGCAAGGCGCTGGCGGTAGCCGCCGGAGCCGGCAATGCGCCCGCCCTCGGCGCGGTTCGTGAGAAAGCCACACTCGGCGAGCACGGCGGGCACGCGCGTATTGCGCAGCACGTAGTAGGCGCGCGTGCGCACATGGCGATCCATGCTGCCGGTGGCGCGCACGAGCCGCGAGTGGACGGCGGCGGCAAAGCCCGCGCTCTGCCGCGTGTAGTAGTAGGTCTCGATCCCATAGGCCCCCTCGCGCGGCGCGGAATTGAAGTGGATGCACATGAAGATCGCGTTGCCCCGCGAATTGGCGATGCAGCAGCGCTCGTCGAGCCCCACGAAGTAGTCGCCACCGCGCGTCATGACCACGTTGTAGCCGGCGGAGCGCAGGTTAGCGCGGAGGCGTTTCGCCACATCGAGCGTGTAGATTTTTTCCGCGTAGCGGTCGCCCGACACGCCGCCGCGGTCGTGCCCGCCATGCCCGGCGTCGATGACCACCGTGGGCCGCGCCCCGGCCGCCGAGGCCGACAGCCACAGCATCGCGATGAGGAGGGTGAGAAAATGACCGGTCTTTTTCATGGCGAACCGCGCGCACACTTTGGAAAACGCGGGTGGAAGGCGAGCGGAATTTTTCGGCGCGCGGCGCACCGTCTTGCACGTTCGCCGGGTTCCGGCGTTAATGCGCGCCACCCACCCGCCGCATGATTATTCCCTATCGCGTCACCACCTTCACCATGCGCTCGCCGTGGGCGAATCTGGCGCTCATCGCCAGCAATGTCCTGATGTTCGTCCTGACCGTCGGCGGTGCGCTGTCGGACGACCTGCTGCAGCACGACAATCCCACGGTGCTCGATCTTTTTTCCCGAGCCCGCGAGTGAGCGCACTGACTTCCTGCCTGCTGCATCAAGCCCTCGCCCTGCTCGCGCCCGTGGGCCTCGTGTGGGGCACGCTGCTCGTGCTGACCGCGCTGCTGTGGCGGCGGCGGCAGCGCGGTTTTGCCAC
>JANXWQ010000407.1 GCA_025351065.1 Chthoniobacter sp.
GGTAGGGACGGCACTCCGTGCTGTCCGGGGTGAGCGCAGCAAGGCGGCTGGCGGCTGGCGGGAGTGGGACTCGCTTGGGAAAGTCGGTTCACGTTCGCGGACGGCACGGAGTGCCATCCCTACCTGTGCCTCCCGCTCACCCGCGCCCGAACTTCGCGCGGATCTCCAGCCCGTCGTGCGTGGCGATTTCCACGTCGCGCAAGGGCAGCCCGTCCGGCGCGAGCGCGAGGAGCGAAACGACGCGGCCTTCGAGTTTTTCGAGGTGCGGGCGGACGAAACTGGCGGCGAGTTTCGTGATCATCGCGTCGCCGCCGAGCGTGAGACCGGAGAAGCGGGCGTTGAGCTGTTCGTCCAAGTCGAGGCTGCCGCTGAGCGAGAGGTCGGCGCTCATCACAAACATTTTCGCCGTTACCGCGCAGCGAAAGGACAGTGCCCGCGGGCCGCGCGCCGTCAGTTCCAGCGTCGTCTTTTTGACCTCCAAGCCCTGCTTCTCTGCCGCACTTTTGGCGAGTTGATGCAGCCGCGCCTCCAGCGCCCCGTGCGTCACAGCGAGCGAAATGGAACCGCGCGCCGCGCCCGTCAAAACCAGCGCGCCATCGGCGGGCGTCCCCGCGAAACGCAGTTCCGCGTCCGCCGCCTCCACCCGCACCGTCAGCGGCGTGCCCTCGAAATCCACCGGCGCACCGCTCACCTCCACCCGCCCCGCCCGCACCGTCGCCGCATCGTCCGCCAGCGTTTTCGCGACGCGAAAACCGCGCGTGAACCGCGCCCCCGTCAGCCCGACCCGCACCGCGCCGAGCGCCCCGAGCGCCGGCCCATTCACCTCCACCTCCACCGCCACACCGCGCGCGGCAAAGCCCGCCGTGAGCGCCGCTGCGAGTTCGTCTGGCGTGGCGGGGAATTTTTCGGCGGCGAGTGGAAGCATGCGCCAGCGTCCGGGCCGCGCCGCTGACCGTCAAGCCTCCGCCACCCGCCGTTTGACGCACCCCTGCCCGCCCGCTAGCTTCCGCGTCCCATGCCGCTGAAGCTCTACGTCAAAATCTGGTGCCCGTGGTGCGTCCGCGCCCAGCAATGGCTCGACGCGCGCGGCATTCGCTACGAGCTCCGCGACGTGGAAAAAACCCGCCCCGATTACGACGAAATGATCCGCCTCTCCGGCCAGCGCCTCACGCCCACGCTCGTCACCGACAGCGGCGCGGTGCTCCCGGATTTCGGCCCCGAGGAGCTTGAACCCTTCCTCAAAAAGCACAGCATCGCGCCGTGACCCTCCACGCCCTCTCCAGCCTGCCAGGGTGGGACTTTCAGTACAAAATTCTCGTCATTCTCGGCACCGTCGCGCTCAGCCTCAGCCTGCGCACTTTTCCGTACCCCGCGCTGCGCAAACTGGGCGCGCTAGGAGTGCTGGCCACGTCCTTCCTCATCGGCTGGCTGCTCAGCGGCGGCATTGTGTCCGTCGGTGTGTTTTGTGCCTCAAGCTGGCTGCTGCTGCCGTGGCTGGAAATCCTCACCCGCATCCGCAAGCTCACCCTCCCGCTGGAAAAAAACCTGCGCCACAAAACGCCGCCCAACTCCGGCACGTTTCCCGCGCTCGACGAAATCACCGGCGAGGTCGAAGGCGAAGGCTTCGAGCATGTCGATGATGTCGGCTGGGACTGGCAGGACTACGCGCAGTTCTTCCGCCTTTTCTACAAACCCGCCGACCGCGCCCAATCCGCGATCTGCCTCATCGACCAGCACGACGTCGCCTTTTACTACCTCAGCATCTCCTCCCGCGCGCAGGACGGCACCATCTGGACGACGTGGAACTACCCCTTCAGCTACAGCCTCAAGCTCGTCCCGCAATGGCGCGTCAACCGCCTGCGCGGCGACCAGACTTTTTTGCAGATGTATGAAAGCCACCGGCATTTCCTGAACATGAACCGCGTCGCACTCGCCGACCTCGCCGAACTCGACCCCGCCACCATCCAGCAGGACATCCAAAAAGATCTCCGCGCGCAGGTTACCCACAACATCGCCGCCGGCATCCTCAAGCAGAACGCCACCGGCGAAATCCGCTACTCGTGGCGCGGCATGTTTTTCATCTGGATGCAGTTCCTGCGCGACCTCGTGCGTCTGTCGTGATGACCGAACCGCAAACCTTTCGCGCCGCGGCTACCTGCTCTGGGTCGAACTCCCGCGCGCCCGCGCCGAGCATCGTCTCTCCAGCGGCGCGGTCTTCTTCACCTGTATTTAGAACTTGTCGCGCTTAAAACAGCGGATAGAAAGCCACGCTAACCAAGAAGGATTTGAACATGAAATGCATTGGAATCGCCGCTGCACTCGCAGCTCTTTCATTCGCCAGTTGCAAACAGCCGACCGTCGAAAACACTGCCAACGAGGAGCGGCCCGCTGTGCCCGCAGTGGCCCCGCCTGCGGGCGCGTCCACCGCTCCACCTGCTCCGACGGCACCGCCGGTCGCGGCTCAACCCGCGGTTCCACCAGTGCCACCCAAGCTCGCCCCCGAGGGCGTGTTTTTTCTCACGCAGGCGGTTTCGATCGAAACGAGTGACGGAATCGCCGCCCTGCCGCGCGGCACGCAGGTGGTTCGTCAGCCTGACGGGAGTTTCATTGGAGCAGGTCACTCCGTTAAGTTGCGCGCTGAGCAGATCACGAATGATCTCGCACTAGCTGCCCGCCTCGCGAATAGCGAGGCCGCCGCTCAAGCCGCCATTCGCCAGGCAATAGTTCTGCGCACAGCCGCGACGCCGACTGCTGCCACGACAGTGCCAAGTGCGGCAAGCGGGCCTTCGCTCCAGCCGCGAACCCCGCCTCCATCTTCAGTTGGGCGCCCTGGAGCGACCAGCCTGGAAAATCCAAAAAAAGATCGGACAGGCGTTGACACGCTGGGCCGCCACTACTGGATCGATTCGTCGGGGAAACGGCACTACGAATAGGCGTTGTCTCGCCGGCGGGTGAGAGGCTGGCGATCATCACGGCTCTACCAGCTGCCAGGCTCTGGCACCCAGTTCTTGGGCAGCGGGGTCACATCGAGCGGCCGACCGGGCGGCGACTGACCATCCTCGCTCTGGATTTCGGCGAGGTCGATTTTTCCGTCGTGCTGCATGTTGAAGTTACTGACAAAAAGCCGACCGCTCGCGCGTTGCTCCTAGCCGAGCTGGGGCGGGAACAGCAGCCGCAGCGTGCGGAGGATTTGCGGATTTCTTTGGAGCACGGCGGCATCGGTCTCCACCGTCGTGTCGGAGAAAAGGTTCAGCTTGCGCGCGACGGCGCTGCTGTTTCCGAGCGTGGGCCAGCGCGGTTTTTCAAAACCATGCGCGTGCAAGACGAGCGCGGCACTGACCGTGAGCACGGCGGCACCCGCGCCGTAGAGCACGCCGGGCAGCGCACCCGCGCGCCAGCGGCTGAGCGCCTCGACGGCCAGCCAGGCCATGAAAGCATGCAGCACGTAGCTGCCGAAAAAATACTGCGGCAGCGCCGGGATGCGCATGAGCCCGCTGAGCCCCGCCTGAACGAACAGCCCGGCCAGCGCGACCGCGGTCATGTTTTCCCGAACCGAAAATTTTTCTCCCGTGCGCCACGCCCGCCACACGCGCCACAGGCCGAGCGCGAGGCCAAGCCAGATGAGCGGATAAATGAGCTGCGCACTCCACTGCGCCGCCATTTGCAGCGCGGGTAGCGGGGCGGGGCGCGCGAGATTTTCCAGATAGTCCGCGCCGCTCAGCAGCCGCCCGCCGAGCAAGGGAGCAAGCGCACTCGCGGCCCGCGACGCACCGCCGGGGTAGCCTTTTTCCACCGAGCCGGAAAGCCGCGCGACGAGCTGGCCGGGGACATGCCAGAGGTACTGCGCGTGCAGCGCCAGCAGCCCCGCGCCGACCACCGCCAGCGCCCGCCGGTCGCGCCACAGTGCCGCGCGTTCCCGCCACGCGAGCCAGCCGAGCACCGGCCCCGCGAGCGCCAGCGCCATCGGGTGAATGAGCGGCAGCACCGCGCTCGCGCCCGTGCAAATCCGCAGCGATAGCGGGCGCGCGGTGCGCAGAAAATCCGCCAGCGCGGCGAAGGCCAGCGTGCCCAGCGGCAGGCAGAAATTCGCGTCCCACAGGACGCGGTGGTAGTTCACCAGATGCGGCGAGACGACCAGTGCGGCGGCAAACCACGCCGGCAGCGCGAGGCTGCGCGCCAGCCACAGCAGCGCGCCCGAGGTCACGGCCGCGCAGCCCAGCCCGCGTAGGAGCACGAGCACGCGCGGGTCGTGTGTGAGGAGCAGCAGGGCCTGGTAAATCTGCGTCGGCAGCGGCCCGTAGCGGATGCCGAAATTGCCGTAGAGCCCGCCGTCCGCGAGTTGCCCGCCGTGATTCGCATGCCACGCGGCGGCGAGGATGCGTGGCTCGTCGATCAGCCACGAGACATCGCCTGGCCACAGCACCACCGGCACTAGCGCGAACAGCGCGAGCGCGAGTGCGAAACGGAAACGGGCGGGCGCGAACGCGGCTTCCACGCAGCTCCTACAACTCGAAAAACGACGACAGCTTTTTCAAAAAGCCAGCCGTGTATTCCTTCTGCTTCGTCACAATTTGCGCCTGCTCCGTGGTTGTCGCGAGCACGCCCTCGGTCTCCATCCGGCGCTGGGCGAGGAGTTCGCCGAGCTTCAGCACCAGTGGCTCGTTTTCCTGCAAAAGCTCGGCCACCACCGGCTTGTCGATCTCCCACATTTCGCAGTCCGTGCGCGCGATGACCGTGGCGCTGCGCGGCTCGCCGGTGAGCAGCGACATCTCGCCGCAGTAATCGCCCGTGTGCAGCGTGGCGACGCGCGTTTTCTGCCCGTTTACGTCGATGAAAACCTCGGCCTCGCCGCCGAGCAGGATGAACATGGACTCGCCCGCCACGCCTTGCAGGATGACTTTTTCCCCACGGCCAAAGCGCAGCAGTCGCGCGTGGGCCAGCAGTTTGTCCACCTGCTCCTCATCGAGGAGCTGGAGGAAAGCCTGCTTGCGCACGGTGGCGCGCGCGGTGGCGAGCGAGTCCTGCCGGCGGGCTTTGGGTCGATCGATTTGCAGCGTGCGAATGGGGAAAGGGATTCTGATTTTGTGGCGCTGTGCGGCGTACCAGACATTTGTGCGGATGCCATCGACGATGTCGTTGAAGCGCGATTCGTCCTCGAGCCAGAACTTGATTTCGTAGATCACGGCCGAGTCGCCGAAGTCTTTGAGGAAGACCTTCGGCGGCGGGGTGACGAGCACGCCGGACACCTCGGCGGCGGCGCGAGCCATCACGTCTTTGATGAAATTCGGCGGCGTCGAATACTCGAAACCCACGCTCAGCCGGATGGCGTGCTGGCGCGTCGGATAGGTCAGGTTCGTGATCGTCGCGCCGACGATCATCTTGTTCGGGATGTCGAGGTAGATGTCGTCGTTCGTCCGCAGCCGCGTGGAGCGCCAGTTGACCTCGATGACCTCCGCGTGCTGCCCGTCCACCTTCAGCCAGTCGCCGGTCTTGAAAGGTTTGCCGAGTTCGAGGGCGACGCCGGCGATGATGTTGCCGAGCAAATCCTGCATCGCAAAACCGACGATGCCGACGACGACAGTCGAGCCGAAAACGACGCCCTCGATGGAATGGCCATAGACGCCGCCGAAGACCACGAGCAGCGCGGCGATGAAAATGAAAAGCCCGGAAATCTGGCTGAGGAATTTCGGCGCCTTCTGCTGCTGATGTTTCTCAAACCACAGCTCCCAAAACCACCGGCGGAGCAGGGCGATGACGACGAACGCGCCCAGCAGCACGCACGCGGTGCGGGAGACATTCATCGCGCTGAGATGCGCCAGGAAATTGGTGTCGCCGGCCTTGGCGGCGGCTTCCGCATTCGCTGCGCGCAGGGCCGTGCCGAAGAGAATCTCGAAGGGCAGCCAGATGGAAAAGGCGACGCTGAATAGCTGGTAGGCGAGTCCGAACTGGACGCCCGCGCGCCGTTTCAAAACGCGCCCGAGCGCGAGCATGACGCCGAAAAGCAGCGGCACCGCCGTGGCTTCGACGATGAGGGCGCTGGTCTCGGGGAATCCGGCAGACATGGGCGCGGAGTGTAGGAGGGAAAGGAGGGCGATCAATGGGAAAGCCCCCCGCGCGGTTTATGGCCGGGCGAGAAACAGCCGCCCGGCCCGCCGCCGGGCGTGCAGGCTGCCGGGGAGATTCACTTTCGCCCGCCTTCCGGCGAGCAGGCTGCGCACGGCTTCCACTTCGGCGAAACCGACAGCGGCCACGCGCTGCGCCCGCAGCCACGCGTGGATGATGCGCCGCTGGAGCGCGATGGGCTGGGCGCGCAGGGCTGACGTTTCCAAGGTTTCCGGGAGATCGCGCAGCTCGGGCCGGGCGGCGAGGAAGTCGTCCTCGTCGCGCAAAATCTCCGCCGCGCGCCAGACCGCGCGGCGGATGTCGCGGCCAAACGCGCGCTCAATGGCGGGGATGATTTCGTGGCGCAGGCGGTTGCGCGTGTGGCGCGGGTCGGCGTTCGAGGCGTCTTCGCGAAAGGCGATGGCGCGCTCCGCGATGAAGGCGTCGATTTCCTCGCGCCACATGCCGAGCAGCGGGCGGGCGACTTGCAAAGTCACGCCGCCGACGGTGCGCGTGGTCAGCGGGCGCATCGCCGCGAGACCGGCGGCGGCGGAGCCGCGGAAGAGATTGAAAAGCAGCGTCTCGACCTGATCGTCCGCGTGATGCGCGAGGAAAAGGCGCGGGCATTTTTCCGCCCGCGCGACGCGCGCAAAGAAAGCATAGCGCGCCTCGCGGGCCGCGGTTTCGAGCGACTGCTTTTTCCGCGTCGCCCGCGTCGCCACATTCTCGCGTGCACCGCAAACCCTGAGCCCAAGCCGTTTTCCGAGTGCCGCGACGAAGCGCGCATCCTCCGCGCTCTCCGCGCGCAGGCCGTGATCGAGATGGCAGACGGTCAGCTTTTTGAAACCCGCATCAAGCAGCAGGTGTAGCAGCGCCACCGAATCGCGCCCGCCGGAGACGCCGATCAGGCAGCGCTCATCCGGCGGGAAAACGAAGTCCATTTCACCCGATCCGATCCGTGCCAAAGCGGTCGTGCAAAATCGGCGGCAGCAGCACGGTGCCGTCGGCCTGCTGGTAGGTTTCGAGCAGCGCGACGAACAGCCGCGGCAGCGCGGTGCCCGAGCCGTTGAGCGTGTGGCAGAAAATGTTTTTGCCGTCCTCCGCCTTGTAGCGCAGCGCCATGCGGCGGGCTTGGAAGTCGCCAAAATTCGAGCAGCTCGAAACTTCGAGGTACGCATTTTGCCCCGGCGCCCAGACTTCGATGTCGTAAGTTTTCACCGCGCCAAAGCCGACATCTCCCGTGCAAAGCTCGATCACGCGGTAGTGCAGGCCGAGCAGTTGCAGCACCCGTTCCGCGTCGGCGGTCAGCGCGTCGAGTTCGGCGAAGGAATTTTCCGGCGTCGTGATTTTCACCAGCTCCACCTTGTCGAACTGGTGCATACGTATGAGCCCGCGCGTGCCCAGCCCCGCGCTGCCGGCCTCGCGGCGGAAGCACGGCGTGTAGGCCACGTAGCGCACGGGCAGTTGCTCGGCCTTGAGGATTTCCTCGCGGTGCAAATTCGTGACCGGCACCTCAGCGGTCGGTGCGAGGAAAAGTTCGTCGTCCGCGCAGCGGTAGAGCTGGTCGGCGAATTTCGGAAGCTGCGTCGTGCCCACCAGCGCCTCGGGCCGCACGACGAACGGCGTGCTAACCTCGGTGTAGCCGTGCTCGCGCGAGTGCAGGTCGAGGAGGAAATTCAGCAGCGTGCGCTCCAGCCGCGCCCCCTCGCCGGTGAAGACGGCGAAGGCGCTGCCGCTGATTTTTGCCGCGCGCTCAAAGTCGAGCAGCCCGAGTTTTTCGCCTAGCTCGACGTGCGATTTCGGCGTGAAAGCGAACGTCGGTTTGCTGCCCCACCCGCGCACTTCGGGGTTCGCACTGGCGTCGTCGCCGAGCGGCGCGTCGGCGTGCGGGAGGTTTGGGATTTGGAGCAAAAGGTCGCGCTGCTCCTGCTCGCCCGCCGCCGCGCGCTCGTTGAGTTGTGCGATCTCGTCACCGATGCCACGCACCTGCGCCTCGATCTCCGCGGTGTCCTCGCCGCGCGCTTTTTTGCCGCCGATTTCCTTGCTGATCCGCTTGCGGTCGCCCTGCAAAAGCTGCAGCCGCGTTTCCGCCGCCCGGCGCTCCGTGTCTATCGCCAGCACGGCGTCGATCTTCGTGTGCGCGTCGCCGCCGCGTGTGGCTAGGCGGGCGCGGACGAAATCGGGATTTTCGCGGATGAGGCGGATGTCGAGCATGCGCGGGAGGCTATGGAGCGCCCCGGCGAATGGCAATGCCCGGCGACGAAATCCGCGCTGACTTTTCGTTTGTTGCCGACAACGCGCCGTCCAATAATCCGCGCATGCCCGTTCCCTTCCCCCATGCCGCTCTCGCGGGGATTTTTGATGAAGTGGGGCGCGTGGATCACGTCGGCATCGAGGAGCGGGTGGCAAAATTCACGACGCGCTCGATCAAGAGGGCGTCAAAACTTTGGGGACTGAAAACCGCCGTCTCGATGGTCGATCTCACGACGCTGGAGGGGAAAGACACGCCGGGAAAAGTCGCCGCCATTTGCCAGAAAGCGCTCCGCCCGCACGACGATGCGAGCGTGCCACAGGTCGCGGCGGTGTGCGTTTATCCCGCGATGGTGCGCCACGCGCGTCGCGCCCTCGGCAGCGACACGGCGGTGCGGATCGCCTCAGTCGCGACCGCTTTTCCATCCGGCCAGGCACCGCTAAAGACGCGGCTCGCCGAGGTGAAAGCCGCGGTCGCCGACGGCGCGGATGAAATCGACATGGTCATCAATCGCGGCGCGTTTCTCGCGGGCGACTTCGCGCTCGTGCAGGACGAAACCGCCGCCGTGCTCGCGGCCTGCGGCGACGCCGTTTTGAAAGTCATCCTCGAAGTCAGCGAACTCGAAACCTACGACAACATCCGCGCCGCCTCCTTCCTCGCCATGCGCGTGCTGCGCCCCGGCGATTTCATCAAAACAAGCACCGGCAAAACCTCGCTCAACGCCACCCTCGGCAACAACCAGGTCAT
>JANXWQ010000029.1 GCA_025351065.1 Chthoniobacter sp.
CCAGTTGATAACGTAGGGCACTTCGCGCTTTTGGAAAAGCGCGACGGCCAGGCCGCGGCCATGCGCGCGGGTGTCGGCGGGCGGGGTGCGCACGGCCTCGGGGCGGGCGGCGCGGGCGTTGAATTCGCCGATGGCCCGCGCTGGCGTGAGCGCGTGGAAGAGGCCGCGCGCGGGATTTATGTTGTGGTACTCGAGATCGAGGCTTTGCAGCCACGGGTCCTGCCAGCTCAGCCCTTCGCTTTCGCGGAAAGTTTCGAGCAGCCATTTTTTGGAAATCCAATCCACGCCGCCGAGGAGCAGCTCGGGCCGGGTGCAAAGTGCGTCGAGCGTGAAGGCCCAGTTTTCCAAAATCCAATCCGTCTCCGCATCGCGCCCGCCGAGCACGCGCTGCGCGTGACTTTGAAATTCCCGCTGGATGTCGAGCGCGGCGCGGGTGCGACCGTCTTCGAGCGGCACCACGCCGCGGCCCGTCCCCTCGTGGGAAATCTGCCGCGTGGCCATCACGGCATCGTGCAGGATCACATCCTCGGGCACGTCGCCCTCCTCGAGCAGCGTGAGCATGAGCGCGGTCGTGCCGATTTTCAGCGCGTTGGCAAAGGGCGACATGTTCGAGTCGCCGATGAGCAGGTGGAGCCGGCGGTATTTGCGGTAGTCGGCGAGCGGCTCGTCACGGGCGTTGATGATGGCGCGGTTGAACTGCACCCATTGGTAGATGTCGTTGACGATGTGGTCGGCGCGCTGGCTGAGCTGGAAAGGGACGGCGTCGGGACGGTTCTCCGGCTCGAAATCAAACGCGAGCGGGCTGGCCTGGCCGACGCGCCCCGCGCCGGTGAAAAGCTGCCGCGTGGCGAGAAAGGAGAGCAGCGTGCCGAGCACCCGCGGGGTGAACTGCAGCTCGCGCTTCATCAGGTAATTCTCGTGGCAGCCGAAGGTCGCGCCGGTGTGGTGATCGACGTTGTTTTTGATGAAGGCGACCTCGTCGCTCACGCCAAGTGCATCGAGCGCGGATTGCAGCAGGGCGTCGCCGGCGAGGTCGTAGGCCACGGCGTCGCGCACCGTGCGGGATTCGGGCGAGGCGTATTCGAGGTGGCCCATGTCCATGTAGAGCCGTCCGCCGTTCAGCAAAAAACCGCCGTTGCCCGGCGGCTCTTCGTAGTCGCGATAGTGCAGGTCGATAACGCCCGCGTGCGCTTTTTTGAAAAGGTAGTTTTTCACCCGCACTGGCCACGCGTCCGGCCCCTGGACGAGATCGCCGGTGACGAGGCAGCCGTATTCGGTCTCGATGCCGGCGACGCGGTTCATGGCAGTGGATGGTGCGGGTGAAAATGGAAAGTGTCGCCGCAGCGCGCGCCCTTTCCACTTTCACTTTCCGCCCTCACTCGCCCCGGTAGAGGATGCGCCCGCACTGCTCGCAGTGGACGATTTCGCGCTGGCCTTTGACTTTCACGACGGTCTGCGTGGTGACTTTCATGTGGCAGCCCATGCAGGTTTCATGTTCGAGCGGGACGACGGCCTCGCCCTTGTTGGCGAAGAGGCGGGTGAAGGTGTCGAGCAGGTCTTCGTCGAGGCCGGTGGCGAGGTTCGCGCGCTCGGTTTCGAGTTCTTTGAGCTGCGCGGAAACGGAGTCGATCTTCGCGGCGATGTCGGCGAGCTGCCGCTCGACCTGGCCTTTCACGGCCTTCGCCTGCTGCTCGGCCACGCTTACGGCGGCTTTCATTTTCTCCGCGTCATCCATGAAGCCGAGTTCGCGGTCTTCGAGCGCGCGGATGTCGTTTTCGTAGCGGGTGATTTCGTTGTTCAGCGCCTGGAATTCCTCGTTCTTCCGCGTCTGGAATTTCTGCGTTTGAAACTTCGCGATCGAGTCGCGCTTGGCCTGCGCCTCGTTCTCCAGCTTCTTGCGCTCGACTTCGATTTCCTTCGCCTTCTGCTTCGCGGCGTCGAGTTGCGCGTTGGTCGCGGCGAGTTTTTCCTCGGACTCGCGGCGTTCGAGCGGCGCGACTTGCAGCTCCTGTCTCAGCGTGCGGATGGTGCGGTCGCGGTCTTGCAGGACGAGGAGTTTTTCGATTTCGGGGAGCATCGGCGCGAGTGTGTGGGAGAAGTGTGATGCACGTCAACTGCCGCCGATCAGTCAGCGCGTTTCAGAATTTCGAGTCCCGTCGCCGTGTGAGCCGCCCGCCTGGCAATGTCAGATTCTCTCCCGCGCGTGTCCGCCATGCTCCGGCCCGAGCGCGCTGTGTTCCGGCCCGTGTCCGCCGCTCTCCGGCGCGTGTAAATCACGCTCCGGGGCGTGTCAGCCGTCCTTTTCCCTCTGTAAATCCGGCTCCGGCATAGGTTCACCGTTCTCCCGAGGTTGCGCATCGCTTTCCCCTCGGTGCTCGCCGCTCGCCGGCTCTTGTCCGCAACGATTTACGCGTTGTCAGCCGCCCGCGCCAGCCTTACAAAGCAGACCGACAGTGTAACCCTTCACCCCAATACACGCCCCATGAACGACCGCACCAAACGCCGCTACGATAAATTCACACGCGAAATCACCTTCTTTGGCGACAACAAGGCCGACTTCGCCGCCGCGGGCGAAGCCGCCAAACGCGTCGGCAATCTCCAGCGCATCGTCGGCGAAATGGACGACGCCAAAGCCGGCCAGAGCGGCGGCACCGCCGCGCCCAAGGAAGTGCTCCTCGACGCCCTCCGCCTCGACCTCGGCACCATCCGCGGCATCGCCACCGCCATCGACCAGGACGAACTCGGCTTCGCCGCCCGCTTCCCCATCGCCGACAATAGCGAAACCTCCCTCCTCACCACCGGCGACATCTACCTCGCGCAATTCCTCGCCGCTCCCACCGACACCGCCGCCGAAAAGGCCGCGAAAAC
>JANXWQ010000047.1 GCA_025351065.1 Chthoniobacter sp.
CGGCTCGGAAGACGCCGCTCCGCCAGAGGCGCTTCGCGTTTTTTCAAGCAGACGAGTGGGTTGCTGGGGCAGTCGCGCTGACGGAAAATGCTGGACAATTTCTCTTGCTGCGCTTATAGATTTCGTCCGTAAGTAGTATGACTTCGGGCTGTGGCTCAGCTTGGTAGAGCGCTTCGTTCGGGTCGAAGAGGTCGCGAGTTCGAATCTCGCCAGCCCGACCACCAGCCAACGCTGGCGGTCACTTGGTTCCGCGGTGGCGGATCGCCGGTTCTGGTGAAAACCGGCCTGCCCATGCCCCGCGCGAAATAGCCTGCGTATTGTCACCTGCCCGCCCCTTGTTTGTCACAACCCGCAGGAAAGGTGGAGATCTGCCATGCTCTCCATTTCTCTGGATTTTCATCCCTGTCCCGCTCTGCGCCTGTGAAAAAGCGCATCCTGATCGCGGACGACGAACTGGACGTGCTCATGCTGCTGGAGACGCGGCTTTCCGCCTCCGGCTACGAGGTGCTGAAAGCGACCGACGGCATCGCCGCGCTCGACCGCGCCCGCGAAGACCAGCCGGCGCTGGCGGTGCTCGATGTGATGATGCCCGGCATGTCCGGCCTCGAGGTTTGCCGCGCTTTGAAAGCCGACCCCAAGACCGCGCGCATGCCCATCATCATGCTCACGGCGCGGCACGAGGAGGTCGATCGTGTGCTCGGTTTCGAGTTCGGGGCCGATGACTACGTGCTGAAACCCTTCAGCCCGCGCGAACTGGCACTGCGCATCCAGGCGCTGCTCCGCCACCAGCTCCAGCCCGTGGTCGCGCCCAGTGCCCTGGTCACGCTCGGCCCGATCAGCGTGGACCGTTTTGCCCATCGCGTGACTGTGCAAAAACGCCCGGTGGATCTGACCCGCACTGAATTCAAACTGCTCAGCACGCTCATCGAGGTGCCGGGCCGCGTACTCAGCCGCGAGGAGCTGATCGAGGCCGTCTGGCCCGCCCAGGCCAACATCGAAATCCGCACCGTGGACACCCACATGCGCCGCCTGCGCGACAAACTCGGCCGACGAGGCAAACAGATTCAGACCGTGCGCGGCTTCGGCTACCGGATCGACGGCGCGTAGCCGCCAGGCCTCACAGCGCGCTGGTTTTTGCGCCCGGCGGAGGCGTCCGTTTTCTCCAAAAGGCGTGCAGCAGCAGCAGCGCCGCCCCCAGCAGCAGGATGCCGACCATCGTGCGATTCACCAGCCGGTCGCGCCGTGCCGCCGCCGCCGCCTCATCTTGGAGCCGGCTCAGTCCCGCGAGAATCGTCCGCGCACTCGCCGCCACTTTTTCCCGCGCCAGCCCGCCAGCGCGCTGAATCCGCCGCAACGGCTCGCTCAGCGCCATATTCCGCGTGAAAGGCGGAAACTGCCGGTCGGTTTCACGGCTCGCGAGCACCGCCGCCTCGCCACCCTCATCCTCGAAAATGAGCACCATGCCCACCGTGCCTCCGACCCAGCGCTCCACGTAGCGGTGCCCCAGTTCCGAGAGCCGGTCCCTTCGCGCCGACGGCGCCACATGCAGCGCGGGGACGGTCAGCACATAGACCGCAATCCCGCGCGCGCGCTGCCCCGCCAGCAGCTCTTGGTTCAAAGCGTCCGCGCCCGCCGGCAGCATCACGCCCGCCTGGTCGGCCACCAGCCCGGCGGGCTTTTCGGGAAAAGGTTCGTAATCATCCCGGCCCGGCGCGGCCCGCGCCAGGCTTGGATAGCAGGCCAGCAAAACCAAGGGCAAATAACGCGCACGGGAGATCATGGGTAGGACGGCGGAGTGGATTCACCCCACAAGCCCGCATGCTGCAAGGCGGTCAACCAAAAACTACAGGGCCCGGCAGACTCGCGCCGAACGTATATTCCGCCATTTTTTCGTAACAAAAGTCATGAGGTTGTCACTGCCGCGCACCGGCTGGCTACTCCACATGGACTTGTGTGTCTGTTTCGTCTTATTAGCCCCGGAATCTTTGCAACACACTTCTTTATCAAACCCCCGTCCGCGGCGAAACAAAGTGCGCCGAAAGTAGGGCAAGCACTGCCCTCCCCATCCGGCTTCATCAGACCAACCACCTAAGCAATCCAACACCATGCAAATGAAAAACATCCTCACGACGGGTATCCTGGCCTTGGCCGGGCTCTCGTTCGTAGCCAACACCGCGCAAGCGACATACACCGTCGGCGATATCCTCGTCGGCTTCCACGACCCGACGGCCGGCAATACTTCCACGGTTCTGGTGGACATTGGCACGGCCAGCAGCCTGCTCGCCGCGACTTCGCCCATTACCTTGGGCACTTACAACCTGGATTTGGCTGCCGCCTTCCCCGGCTCCACCACCGTGGTGTTTGGCATCATTGGCTACAGCGGCACCACTCTCAAAACCATGTATAACTCCAAGGACTCCGGCGGACAGTTGCTGGGGCCATTGGCTACGCCTCCGGCGGGCGATCCGAGCCGCTCGGGCACTTCGCAGGCCAGCACCGGGGCGCAGGTCGCCAATGCGGGCGTTGAATTCAATACCGATCTTATCACGCCTGGCAAAGACAGCGTCTTCAACCCGCTGAACACCGTCACGGAAACCAACAACGAGGCGAACTACTGGCTCGCGGCCAATCGTGCTAACACTTGGGGCGTGGCAGGCTGGAACACCGATGCGCCCCTCGCCGACGCCCTGGCGTTCTACAGCATCGCACCCACTCCCGGTGGCACCGGCGGGGTGTACTTCGGCACGTTCGACTATGGCATTACTGCCCCGAATACATTGACATACACGCCGGCCGCCGCTCCTGAGCCCACCTCCGGGATGCTCCTCCTCCTTGGCGCCAGCCTGGCCGGATTCGTCCGCCGGCGTTCGTCCGCGACCGCGTAATTTCAACCCAGCCATCCACCTATACCACCACTGTTTGTCCACGATAATCAATCACCTTAAACATCAATAACCAAAACCACAGACCACCAATGAAAATCAATAAAATCCTCACGGGCTGCATCGCGGCCCTCGCCATCACGGGGGCGGCTCAGGCTGCCACCTTCCGCGTCTATCTCACCGGTTCCACCGCGTTCCGTTCCCAAACCAACGCCGCCCTCGTCGTCCTTTACGGGACTGAGGTCGCCAAGGACAATGCCGCCCTAGGCAGCGCCAACAACGTCCTGTTTCATAAGTTGAACTTCCCGAATCCTGGGGACGACACCTATGTCAAATGCTCATGGACTGGTTCGGCCGCCGGCATTCAGGCGGTCGCCGCCGCGTCTTCGGTAGCCAATCCGATCTTCCTCAGTTTCTACAATGACGCCGGCACGGCCTTTACTGACAGCGCCAAACCAGACATCGCCCTGTCCGATGTCTATCAGGGCAGCACGCCTTTCAATGGCGTCGGCACCCGAAACATTGGGACGATCGGTTCGCCAAACAACGTGCAAACGACCTACGCGAATCTCGAGAGCAACGCTCCGCAAATCGTCGCCGTCGCGTGCTTCAAGTTTATGGCCAGCACGGGTTTCCCGGCCGGCGGCGCGAACATGACGCCTCAACTGGCGCAGACCCTCTTCCCGCTCGGCGCAATGCCCCTCAGCCAGTACACGGGACTTGCTGCCGATGCCGGCATCACCGTCAACGCCATCGGACGCAACTTCGACTCCGGCACCCGCATTACCGCGCTCGCGGAAAGCGGCGTGGGCACCTCAGCCGTGCTTAATCAAGTCCAGGCGACGGAAAATGCGCCCGGCTCAATCAATGCCTACATCCCCTACCCTCGGGAACTCCTGCTGGGGATCGATACCCAGGTCGCTGGCAACAGCGGCTATGCCAGCGGTGGCACCCTGCGCGGCTTCCTGACGGACGTCGTTTTTGACGGGAGCTATCTCGTCACTTACCTCAGCACGTCGGATGCGGCCAGTGTGAATGCGGGCCAGGTGATTCCCCGCGGCAACGCGGTGGACATGAAATACAACGGCACGGCCTTCAGCGCCGCGGCGGTCAAGAATGGTCAGTACACGTTTTGGGGCTACGAGCACCTCTACAAGCGCTCCGGCATCAGCTCGACCGCGGGGACGGTATTTACCCAAGTGGGAACCCAAGTCGCTGGGACGACGCTCGAACCCAACAACGTCAAATTCGGTGATATGGCGGTGAGCCGGCCGAATGATGGCGGCTTGGTGAACTGATCCACCGCAGGCTGGCCTTAACCCGGAATTGAGTTGGGTGACCGGGTAGCTTGAGACAAAATCCAAGACCAGTGCGGGTGGCAACACCCGCACTGGTTTTTTTGTTATTCAGCGGCGCATCGCCATCGCCTTCTTGCCAAACTCCCTTAACTCGACCTAGCTTTCGCCATGCTCCCGATGTCCAATCCCTGGCCCCTCCGGGCCTCGCTCGCGCTGAACGTCACCTTCGCTGGCTTCTGTGCCTGGTCGCTGGCCGGCCGTTCCATGCTGCGCCCACTGCCTTCCGCCGTTCCCGCCGAACCTGCGGCCACAGCCACCCCAGTTACTTTTCGATGGAGTCAGTTGGAGGCTGGTGATTATCCCACTTACATGCGCAATTTGCGCGTGGTCGGCTGCCCGGAGGAAACCGTCCGCGACATCATCACCGCCGCCGTGGCCAGTCAATACTCGGCGTTGCGCAGCACGCCCGGCGCGGCTGGATCAGATTCGCAGAATGACCGCTCCTCCGTCGCGAATTCGCAGCCCGGAAGCCCGTTGCGCCGCGAGTCCGCTGGCGGGCCGACGTTATCGGACAAACAGGGCACAACTAGCTCCACCGTCATATCCGCAGCGCAGCCACGCCAATCGCTGGATTTGCAAGAGCTGGACCGACAGCAGGCGAATTTGCTGGCCAGCCTTTTTCCGCCCGCCGTGCTCTCCGCGCCGCAGCCTCAGCCCGTCGTCCCGATAGGTAACACCTGCAGAACGGCGACGCCCGCGCCGGCGTCTGAGGCTCATGCGGCTGAATCGGCCAGCGCTGCGGCAGCTGGTGTTTCTGCCGCTGCGCCAGTACCTCGCCGGGCGACCGGCTACCTGACTCCTGAGCAGCAGCAACTGCGGGCAAAAATCGGGTGGCAGGCTTTTTACTTCACCACCAAGGAGGAGAACGACCGGGTGCGCGCAGCGCAAGAGCCAGGCCGTTGACTAAGAGACTGGGCAAAAAGCCGGCGCGGTGGATAGCCTCGCTCCGCGCTCAGACTTATTTCACAGTTTCTAAGGCAGGCGGAATCTTTGCCGCGCGGCGGCACCCGGTTTAATGTCCTTCGGGATGAAATAAGACCGGCTTGGATCCAGCCGGCAGCGGGGCGGCGGCGAGGTTGCGGGCCCGGAAGACGGCCACCAGACGCCCACCTTCCGTGAGTTCCTCGGGCGTCAGCGATTTTTGAAAACCGTAAAGCAGATTTTCGGCAGTTAGCTCCCCTTGGTCTGCGCTGATCTTCAGCCATTGGTAGGCGAGTTCCATGTGGCGGGGTGCATCCTCGCTGGAGCGGTAGAAGCTGCCCAGGTTACTTTGCGCCTTGCGGTCACCCTGCTCCGCCGCCTTGAGGAGCCACTCCTCGGCGGCCTTTGGGTCGCGGGGCAGACCCAGCCCATCGCGGTAGATAACTCCGGCGGTGTTCTGCGCCTGGGCCAGACCTTGTTCGGCGGCGAGGCGACTCCAGTGGAGGGCCGCGGCTAAGTCTTGTTTCACCCCATACTCGCCGAGGTAGTAACAGCTTCCCAGCCGAAACTGGGCCAGCGCCAACCCCTGCTCCGCCGCCTTGCGATACCAAGAGACGGCTTCATCCGGGTTCTTGGGGACGCCGCCGGTGCCCTCGATCAGCACAAAGCCGAGGTTATTCTGGGCCATGGCATTGCCCTGACCGGCCCCCAGGCGCAGCCATTTCAACCCATCTTTGCCATCCACCTTCCCTCCCTGGCCTTTGAGATACATAACACCCAGATGATTCCGGGCCATGCTGTGGCCTTGTTCGGCTGCTTGGAGCAAAAGAGCGCGCGCCCGCGTTTCGTCCTTGATGACACCTTCTCCGTGGAGATAAGACTTGCCTAATTGGAATTGGGCCTCGGCGGCACCCTTTTCGGCTTCGGCTGTGACTTGCTCCAGGTTAAACTCCTTAGCATGGGAGAATCCACCCACCCACACGGAACCTAGGGCAACAAAGATTAAACAGCGAAGGACAGCCAGCTTCATGGAGTAAGAACCGTGCCTCGTCTGGCGAGGCAGGTTGTGGTGGCGGAATGGCTTTGCTGGCCTCACGCTTTCCGTCTGCGGCGGGCCAGCAGACCGATCGCCCCGAGGCCGAGCAGCAGAGCCGAAGCGGGTTCCGGGACAGCCGACACGTACGTTACATTTCCAGTGTCATCGATGCTGAACGTGCCGAGGAACTGCCCTCCGGTGCCACCCGGAGTCGGCGCGATCCTATAGAAGGCCAACTGGGCTACGGCGGCACCAGTGCCGCCACCAAAGTTGCCTTCAACATTCCACCCGGCAACGCCCCAGGTTGGAGTGCGATTGGAAGCGACCCAGTAATTGGAATCGGTGTTATTTTCAATGATCGTCGTACCCGAGTGGGCCGGGACAGTGCTGGCCTCTGAGCCGCCGAGACCGACATTAAACTGGAAGCCGACGTTGGCCACCTGGCTTCCAGTGCTGGCTTGGCTCGTGCCGGAGCGGCTGACATAGCCCGCCGGAGCGATACCAATGGTAACTTCAGCAATGGTGTTGAACATGCTTTTGGTCACGGGGTCATAGGCGATCCCGCTCCACGAGACGGTGTCAAGCGCGTTCCAACTGTCCGTAAAAATTGTTTTCAACTCCGTGCCGTAATTCCCCAAAGAGAGCGTGCCTACTGTGGTAAATTTGCTGAAGTTGCCAACGTCGATGAGGACAGTTTGGGTGTTGCCCTGCCCGCTGGTGGCACGGAAGCCTAGGAACACATCTCCCGCAGTATAGGACGCCTGCGCGGATCCAGCGAGCAGGATCGCCGCCAAGGCAAGGATGGGAGTGATAAGGAAAGTTCGGAATTTCATCTAGGTGGCAAACTCTGGCGGTTCGGGTGCGGCTGACGCTTCTCACGGGGTGAGACCTATCAGAGCGGCCCAGTGTCACGAGTTTGCCACTTAGCGGCAACCAACTTTGATGTTACAAGTATATGGCAATCGTAAGACGTATTTCGGAACCTCATCTTATTCATTGCAGCATGCTGTCTCCGCCGTCGGAGACGAGGACTTCGACAGTGAAGATCGAGTCGGCTTCCTGCGCCTGTTCCCTGGCCTTTTCGCGCTCTTTCTCGCGCTGCTCTTTGGCGGGATCGGTCGGCGGCGGCTGCGACGGCGGGGCGACGGCGGTGAGGCTGGGCGCGGCCACGACGGGAGCCGCCGGAGCGCCCGCGACGGTGCCGCCTGCGGCGATGTTACTGGCGTTCAAAACGGCGGTGGCGGCGATGTTGAGGTTGCCGGAGACGCGGATGCCGGCGTCGCCCGCATCGACCACGCCGCTGGGCGCGATGAGGTCCACGTCGCCGGGCATGACGCCGGCGATGGAGGCAAGCACGCCGATGCCGCCGCCGGTGGCGAGGCCGGCGAGGTCGGTTTTCAGGTCGGCGGTCTGCGGCTCGATGACGACGCGCGTGGGCGGCGCGGTGGCCACGGTTTTTGCCGAGGACCCGGCGGCGATGTCGCCGGTGGACGACCAGATGATGATGTTACCCCCGCGCAGGGTGAAGATGCGCGCGATGCCGAGATCGACGCTGCCGTCGGTGAAGACGTTCACGTTTCCGCCCGCCTCGGTGACGATGCCGGGGGGCGCAAGCGGGTTGCCGATGGTGCTGGAGGCGAGGGTGAGTTTCCCGCCCGGTGCGAAGATGCTGATGTTGCCGCCGCTGCGGGTGCGGATGTCGCGGGCGCGGTTATTGATGTCGCCGGTGCCGGCGGCGGAGCCAAAGAGCGCGGCGATGGCGGCGGTGCCCGCGGCGTAACCGCCGGTGACGGTGGTCGCGGCGGTGCCGGTGGCCGCGGCGCCGGCGGCGGTTTGCGAGCGTCCGGCATCGCGCAGGACGAGGTAGAAAACCTGGAGCGCGACGACGGCGCGCTGCTCTTTGGTCAGGGCGTCGAGCGCCGCCGCGCCGGTGAGGTCTTTGAGCGCGGCACTGGTCGCGGCGAGTTCGGTGAGATAGCCGGCCCCGGCGGGCGTCTTCACGTAGGTGTTGAGGAAGGTTTCAAAATCCAGCGCGCTGCCCGCGAGCCCATTGGCGAGGCCGAGGCCCGCGCCGACGACGAGCCCCGCGCCCTCGAAGGGCAGGCCGGGATTGCGCGCATTGCCGATGCTGGTGATGCCGGTGCCCGTCCCGTCGCTCTTGCCCGCGCCGGTGCCGAGGTCGAGATTACGCCCGGCCAGCACTTCGAGCGTGCCGGGGCCGCTGATTTGGAGGTCACCGGCCAAGGGAACTTCGCCGGTGTTGACGATGTTGCCCGGAGCGGCGGCGGCGGCGCGGAGCAGGGAGTTGGCATTGTAGGCGATGAGGTCGCGCCCGGCGGAGACAATGGTGACGTCACTCTCACCGAGATTTTGCACGTAGAAAGCCACGTCGGTGATGTCGCGCCCGGCAAGCACCTGCGTGCGTTTGCCCGCAAAGAGGGCCAGCCCGGAGATGTCGCCCGTGCCGGCGAAAAGATGCACGGGCTCCGGGTCGGCGAGATGGAGCAGGCTGGTGTCGTGCAGGGCCAGCTTGGTCTGGAGGACCGTGGTGGACCCCGAAGTGGCGCCGGTCTCGGCAAAGAGGGCGGTGAAGGAGTCGAAAAATTTGGGGTCAGTGGAGCGCGCCAAAGACGCCGAGGTGCCGGCGACGAGCTGATAGGCATTCGGATTGGTCAGGCTGGGGATTTTCGCCGGGTCGGCGTCGGAAAGGTTGATGGTGCTGGAACCCCAGACCGCGGTGGTGACGCCTACGCTCGTGGTAGCACCGTTGCGTTGCAGGCCGTTGATCGCGCCCGCCGCCACGAGGTCCACCGTGCCCTGCGGCGACGGCGACAGGGTCAGCCCGCCGACCAAGTTGATGTCGCCGGACAAAGCCGTCACCCGCAGGGTTCCCGGCATGAGCCGGGTGGCTGCGCCAAAGCCGCTGAGATCGGTTTCATCGAGCCGCACCCACGGCTGGTAAAAGGCGATGCTGGTCGTTGGGTTTGAGGGCGGGAGGAGGTTGACCGCTTGCAGCCAGTCGCGCAGCACCGGCCCGATGGAAGTGCTTTGCCGCAGTGTGACGGCGCCGCCGAGCGAGGTGACCTCCACCGCGTCATCCAGCGCATAAGTCGAGAAATAGGTCTTGAACCAAAAGGTGTTGTTGTAGCCCTCCGGAAGCAGGAAGGGATTGACGACCGGGCCGAGGAGGAGATCGCCCGCGGCGGCGACGCGGTAGCTGCCTTTGCCCAGGAATAGCGTGGTGGGGAGCCAGTTTTCCGGGGACAGATATTCGTTGGGTGTGACGAGGTTTTGCCGCGAAGGCGAACGCGTCTGGTTCGTCTTGATCGCGCCGCCCGCGCTGAGTGCACCCTGGCCGCGCTCAAGGTAGTAAACGCCGCCGTTGATGTCGCGGCCCGCGCGGATCACGAGGTCGCCGCCGCCGAGTTCCACCAGTTGGCTGGCGTCGGGCGTGCCCTTCGGCAGGCGGGCATTGGTGGACACCACGGCGTCCACGTTCCTGATATCGCGCCCGGCATTGAGCGCCACATTGCCTCCGCCGAGTGCGCCCACGCCCTCGAAGAAATTGCTGAA
>JANXWQ010000077.1 GCA_025351065.1 Chthoniobacter sp.
GCTCCTTGCGCCGACGAGCGACCAGTATCCGCACCGAGCATTTCATGTGAGCATCGCTAACGACGGTCGTGTATCGCTGGACGATCACCTCACGATCGCCGCAGATGAAATAGGGCTCGGCAAACTCGCCGACATGTTGCAAGCCGGGCGGCAAGCAGAGGGCAAGGGGCATTTGGTATTGCAAGTCGCGCCCGAGGTCACCTGCCAGCACCTGATTGAACTGCTCAATCTTGCCGCACGTATCCGCCTGCCGGTCGTTATTGAAGATGCGGACAACTAGCACGCCTGTTAAGCAGCTCTCCGGGCCGTAACGTTTCAGTCTCTTGTTTCCAAGTCGCGCCACATGTAGCCGTGCTGGATGATGGCGAAACCACCGACGACCATGTACGCGCGCCGTGTTCGTTCAGCCGGCGGCAGAGCGCCCCGAGGTCCGCTAGGGTCGGGGTTCGGCAGTCGCCCGGGTTAACATTTCATCATCCATGCGTCGGATTCCTCGTGCGACTTGAAGCGGTAAACGCCATGCGGAATGAAGGGCCGATTGCCGCGCAGGTCGCGCAGCAGGCGGAGCAGATTGTCGCCCGCCTTAAGCCCGCCGGAATTGTAATTCGACGGTCGGCGTTTGCCCACGACTCGGATTTTCGGGTCGGCGTTCATTGCGGCGACTGTGCCACGCCGGTCGCGGGCAGGCAATCGTTGCATTCCCCATTGAGCGCCGCGCGCGGGTGCGCTACATCGTCCGCCCCTATGGCTTTTCTCAACGACAACTATCTCAAGCTCAAAGCAGGCTACCTCTTTCCCGAAATCGCGCGGCGCGTGAAGGTTTTCGCGGAAGCGAATCCCGAGGCGGCAAAGCGGATCATCCGCTGCGGTATCGGCGATGTCACGGAGCCGCTGCCGGCGGCGGTGGTGACGGCGATGCACAAGGCTGTGGACGAGATGGCGACGCGCGCGGGCTTCCACGGCTACGGACCGGAGCAGGGCTACGAGTGGCTGCGGCACGCGATTGCGGAGAATGATTTCCGCGCGCGCGGGATCGAGGTGGCGGATGACGAGATCTTCGTGAGCGATGGCTCGAAGTGCGATTGCGGCAACATCCTCGACATCCTCGGCGGGCAGAATCGCAT
The DNA here is from genome assembly GCA_025351065.1 of Chthoniobacter sp. Taxonomy (GTDB): domain Bacteria; phylum Verrucomicrobiota; class Verrucomicrobiia; order Chthoniobacterales; family Chthoniobacteraceae; genus Chthoniobacter. The sequence goes on from JANXWQ010000077.1 coordinate 1,125, forward strand.
CGCCATCACCGACCCCGTCTATCCCGTCTATGTGGACACAAACGTGATGGCCGGGCACACCGGCGAAGCCGATGCGAGCGGCGCGTATGCGGGGCTGATCTATCTCGATTGCACCGCGGAAAACGGCTTCGTCGCCGCGCCGCCGAGCGAGCACGCGGACGTGATCTACCTCTGCTTTCCCAACAACCCGACCGGCGCGGTCGCGACACGCGAACAGCTCGCGGCGTGGGTGGCCTACGCGCAGGAGCACCAGTCGCTCATCCTGTTCGATGCGGCCTACGAGGCTTACATCAGCGACCCGGCGGTGCCGCGCTCGATTTACGAAATCCCCGGCGCACGCGAGGTCGCGATTGAGTTTCGCAGCTTCTCGAAAAACGGCGGCTTCACCGGCACGCGCTGCGCGTTCATCGTGGTGCCAAAGACGCTCATGGCCTCGACCGCGGGCGGCGACCGCAAGCCGCTACACCCGCTCTGGTCGCGGCGGCACACGACGAAATTCAACGGCGTCTCCTACATCGTGCAGCGCGGCGCGGAGGCGCTGTATTCGCCCGAGGGCAAGGCGCAGATCGCCGCGCTCGTGGAGCACTACATGGGTAACGCGCGCATCCTCCGCGAAGCCGCTTCGGCAGTGGGTCTGCGCGTCTTTGGCGGCGTGAACGCGCCTTACATTTGGGTGAGCACGCCTGCGGAGACGACGAGCTGGCAGATGTTCGACCGCATGCTGGGCGAGGCGAATGTGGTCATCACACCCGGCAGCGGCTTCGGCGCGATGGGCGAGGGCTACTTCCGCATCAGCGCGTTCAACTCGCGCGCGAATGCGGAGGAAGTGGCGCGGCGGATGAAGGCGATCGCGTGGTGAGGCGGTGGGGAAAAATCTGTCATCC
>JANXWQ010000432.1 GCA_025351065.1 Chthoniobacter sp.
CGAATTCTGGCCGCAGCATCAGCAGCGCATCCTCACCGCCTGCGCCGAGCGCGAATTCCCGATGCCCGAGGCAGCCGTCGCCGCCGCCGGTGCGATTTTTGAGAGTGCGGGCATCAATGGCTTCGCGCGCATCTACGTGACTGCCGGCGACGGCGGCCCCGCATCGCCCGTCACCGCGCCGCGCGTGTTCCTCCTCATCGAGCCGCGCGAACCCGAGCGCGAGGACTCGTGGGAGCTCACCTTTCACGACGACTTCTACCACCCGATGTTCGGCGGACTGAAGACGGCAAACTACTGGTTCAACACCGACGAACTCGCGCAGGCGCGTGCGAAAAAATGCGACGAGGCCCTGCTCTGCAATGACCTCGGCGAACTCGTCTCCGCGTGCTGCGCAAATGTCTTCTTCGTGAAAGACGACCGCCTTCTCACTCCCTCGCGCGGATCGGGTTGCCGCGCCGGTGTCGTGCGCGAATGGGTCATCAAGCGCCGCAAGGTCACGGAGCGCCGCATCCGCCACAGGGACGCCGTGGATGCCGACGAAATCTTCCTCACGAACTCGTGGCTCGGCGTGATGCCCATCGCCACGCTCGAAGGCCGCCCGCTCGGCCCGCGCAGCATCGGGCCGAAGCTCGCCGCGGAATTCCAGCAGCGCCGCGAAAACCCGTAGCCGACGACGTGAGGAGGCGGGCTGATTCTCTTTCCCCGTCGCGCTCTTGCGCCCGCATTTGCAGTGTCCGCCTCCTGCCGCCGGCGGCTACGCGGGAACCGGCAAGCCGCTTGACCGCGCGCAGCGCCGGTGATTTGAAGCCGGGATGCGATTCCCCCGCGTTCGGATTGCCGTGGTTTGTGCCTCCCTGATGTTCCCCGCCGCCGCGCGTGCGCAGGAAGGCGCATGGCCCGCGGCGATGCTCGATCTCGAAAAGCTCGCGTCGCAAGACCCGCGACGGAACACGGCGATCGTCCAGCTCGCGTACCTCGCTGCAGAAGCCGGACGCCTCGACGAATGGCGCGCGCGCTGGGAGGCGCGCGCTCGCGGGCCGGACGGCGCGGCGCAGTCGCTGCTCCTCGGACGGCTGGACATCGAGGCGGGGCGCGCAAAGGAGGCCCGCGTGTGGTTCGCGCGCGCAGCGGAACTCGCACCGGAAAATCCACACGCGCTGGTTGCGCGGGCAGAGTCGCTCCTGCGTGCGGGTGACCCAGACGGCGAGGCGCGTGCACGCCGTGCGGCGGAGCTGTTCACCGACGTGGCGGACAAGGCGGGGGCGCTGCGGCTCGCGGCGGTGGTCGCGCAGGAAAAAGGCGAATTTGCCGCAACGTGGGCGGCTCTCGGGAAGCTCGACGCCGAACCGCTCGACGCCGCGCTCCGCGTCGCGCTCATGCCTGATTTTGCGCGCGCACACCTCGCGCTCGGCGACTGGGAAAAGTGGTCCGCGGCGCTGATCGAGTCCTCGGGGAAAAGCGCTGCCGGTGCCGCAGCCTGCGCGGCCGCGTGCCTCGCGCTCGGCGATCCCGCCACGGCGTACCGCGTGGCAAAGGAAGCATTGAAGCGCGATCCCGGAGACCCCGTGCTTGGCTGGCTCACGACAGCCGCGGCGATTGCGGCGGGTTTCGGTGGCGACGCCGCTGCGCGTATCGAGGCATCGCTGGGTGCGCAACCCTCGGATGACGATCTGGCCGAGGCGATCAACACCCTCGCCACGCTCGGCGCGCAGGAACACGCGAAACGGATTTTTTCAAAGCACGCGGCACGTCTCGCGCCCATCGCTACGCGCTGGCGGCAGTCGCTTCCGCTCCTCGCACACGTCGGCGCCACGAAGGGTCTGCACGCCGTTCTTGCTCCGCACGCTGCGGCTGGCGGATGGGAGTTGCAGTTTGTCCTTTGCGAACTCGCTTTGCTCGAAAAGGACAATGCAGCCGCCGAGCAGGCACTCTGGCAGGTTCTTGCGCGCGAGTTCGACGGACAGGAACTTGCCTCCATCACGCGGGCGCTCGCCAGAAAAGCGATCTTCAACCCTCCCGATTTCCCCCTCGCGGGCCAGCGCCTGAGCTCGCGCTGCTACAGCGGGTCCACCGCGGTCCACACGGACACGCCGGTACATTCGTTGACTCAGGCGCGCGACATCGCCCTGCGTGATCTCGGGAGAATGGCAGCGGAGGCCGGCGGTGATGCGTTGGACAAGGTCGTCGCCAAGTTGCGCGAACGAACGGCCCATTGGCTGCCTGGCGAACGGCTGCTAGCGTTTCACTTCGCAGGACAACCCGCGGGATTCCTCGAAGCCGCTGAGTCCGTCGCCGCCCTTCCCGATCCGTCTCCCGACCTGCGGCTATGCATTCGCATGGCGCTCGAGGCAATCCGCAGAGTCCCTCCGCTGCCAGCGGAATTGACTGCGGCGGCAAATGCGCTCAAGGCGCGTTTCCCGTTCGAGAAAAAGGCACCACATCAAGAGCCGATGCCGCAGTCGTGGCGCGCACGGCTGTTCGCTTGCTGGCAGCTTGTCGGCGCCGGGAAATTAAACGAGGCCGATACGGCCTTCGCAGCAGCGCTGCGGGATTTTGCAGAAGGCGGCACCGGGCCCGACGCGACTGCGTGGGCGTCCTTTCACGCTTCGCTCATCTACGCGGTTCAGCCAGCGTCGAGCCAGGCCTCGAAAACCGAGGCCGCCGCACAGGTGCTCCGCTGGATCGGAATGCAAACGCCCCGACGCGCGGA
>JANXWQ010000162.1 GCA_025351065.1 Chthoniobacter sp.
CTGGATGGGCGCGGGCTGCGTGGCCAGGTCGCGCGCGGCCTCGAAGATCATGAGCATGGAAAGTTCGTTGAGCCGGGCGCGGAATTCGCGCGAGGTGGTGCGGGCGTCGCGGAGCTGGGTGAGCTTCACATGGACGAGCGGGTGGTCGATGACGGTGACGCCGTCGGGCAGTGGGGCGGGCATGCGCGGGGTGTAGCGCGGCGGGCGGGGTTTGTCACGGCGCGCGGCATGCGGCGTGCATCTCGTGCGCGGCGTGATCCGTTTTTTCTGCGCGCTCTTTTTCACCACCACGCTCGCCGCCCGCGCGGCAGGGCTGGACATCGCCATCGAGATCGATCTCGCGGCGCAAAAGGCGCGGCTGCTGCACGACGGGGGCGTGGTCTATGAGTCGCCGATTTCCAGCGGACGGCCGGGGCACCGTACGCCCACGGGAAATTTCGCGGTGCTGCAGCAGGACAAGGATCATCTCTCGACGCTGTATGGAAGGATCGTGGATGCGGGCGGGCGGACGGTCGTGCTCGGCGCGGACAGCGGCATGGCGGTGCCGCGCGGGGGAAAGTTCGTGCCCGCGCCGATGCACCATTTCCTGCGCTTCGACGGCGCGACCGGCATGCACGCGGGCTACCTGCCGGGCTGGCCGGCTTCGCACGGCTGCGTGCGCATGCCGCCCGCGAAGGCCGCGCTCTTTTTCAACATCGCCGAAGTCGGCACCCCGGTACGCGTCTTCGGCACGCCGCCGAATACCACGCCGCCCGAGCGCCCGGCTGCGCCGAAAACGAGGGCCGCGCCCGTGCCCGTCCCCACGCCTGCGCCGAAGAAAAGCTGGTTCCCCTTTTTCCAAAAGGCCGCGCGCTGAGCCAGCGTCCGGCCCGACAAAAAACAAACGCGGCCCGGAGCGAACTCCGGGCCGCGCTGTAGATTTTTTCTGCGCTTAGTAGCGACCGCCGCGCTCGCCACCGCCACCACCACCGCCACGCGGCCCGCCCCCTCCACCACCGCCGCCGCCGTAGCCGCCGCGTCCGCCACCACCGCCGCCGCCGCCACGTCCTCCACCGCCGCCGCCGTAGCCGCCACCACCACCACCGCCGCCGTAACCGCCGCGACCACCACCGCCGCCGCCACCGCCCGGAGGACGGTCTTCGCGCGGCCGGGCTTCATTCACCGTCAGGGCGCGGCCGTCATAGGCGTTGCCGTGAAACATGGTGATGGCCTTCTGCGCGTCGGCATCGCTCGCCATAGTGACGAACGCGAAGCCGCGGGATTTGCCGGTGAATTTGTCCTGCACGAGCATGACTTCAGTGACCGCGCCAGCCTGCGCGAAGTGATCCTGGAGATCGGTCTCCGTCGTGTTGAACGACAGGTTGCCGACGTAGAGTTTATTACCCATTTTGTCTTGTTATCAGTTAGCCCGAGCGCGCACTTCGGTGACGGTTCCCGGTTATCGGTTTCAAGTCGTCACTGAAGTTACTCAACTGACAATCTCCCCAACTCCGAGGCAGTGCTTAGGTGTTTTCGGGTCGCACCATAGAAAACTTTCGCCGTTTGCAAAGCAAAATCTTGGCGGCGGCACCCGCCCTTGACCGCACGCCCGAAGCCTCCCAAAGTCCAGCCCGCCGCCGCCGCCCGCATGAAAATTTTCGCCCTCATCCTCACCGCCCTTGCCCTCGCCCTGGCTCCGGCGCAGGCCGCGGACAAAAAACCGTTCGTCCTCTACGGCACACTGCTCGAGACGCTGCCCGTCGATCTCGCCGACGGCGCGCAGTGGATGATGGACAAAGGCGACACCTTCCCCGTGGTCATGTTCAAGGAGCAGCAGACCAAAGTCGTGCTCCAGCTCGCCGGGACGAGCTTCATCCTAGACGCGAAACATGTGAAAGTTTTCGAGCAAAAGGAACTCACCGCCGAGGCGCTGGCCAGCTACCGGCGCAACGTGCAGACCTACATTGACACGCGCTCCGACCAGTGGAAAAAGCGCGCGACCGGGAAGCAGTGAAATGACGGGCGGCGGCGTTATTTTTTAGCGGTCAGCGCTTTGAGCAAACCCGCCCGCGCCTTTGGCAAATGCTGGTAGGCCCGGCCGATGGCCACCGCCGGGGTCACATTGGCCTGGCCCTGGATGCCGAGCAGCCGCACGAGTTCGTTTTCAAAATGCAGCAGCGCCCGCAGCGCCGCCGGCTGCGCGTTGAGAAAACCGAGCGCGCGTTTCAGCAAATCGTAAAGCTCCGGCGCGGGATGATCCGGCTCCGTCACCAGCTCGATCAGCTCCACGAAATAAGCCCCCAGCGCCACGCGCCCATAATCCAGCCGCACCCCCGCGTGCGGCTCGCGCAGCGCCGCCTCGCGCAGCGCGTGCAGCTCGCTTTTGCGGCTCCGCGCGAACTGAATCTCGCAGTCGAAAAACAGATCGAGCACCCCGGCGAACTTGCTCTTCGGCTGCCGCGCGCCCTTCGCCACCGTTTTGATTTTCCCATGCGCCTCCGTGAACCACGTCACGATCAGGCTCGTCTCGGAGAGCTTCGTTTTGCGGAGTATGATGGCGGCGGTGGTTTCCACTTCGGAATTTCAGCTATGAACAGCATTGGGCTTCGCTATGCAAAATTAGGAATTCAAAATTCAAAATTCCGCACTAACGTCGGCGCTCCTAAAAAATGACTACGAACCTCACCGCCCTCTCCCGCGCCGCCACCGAAGCCCGCGGCCTCGCCATGGACGCCGTCCACGCCTGCAACTCCGGCCACCTCGGCCTCCCGCTCGGCTGCGCCGAAATCGGCGCCGCGCTTTACGGCCACGCCCTTGCCCACAACCCCGCCGACCCGAAGTGGCTCAACCGCGACCGCTTCATCCTCAGCGCCGGGCACGGCTCCATGTTCCTCTACTCGTGGCTGCACCTCAGCGGCTACGCCTCGGTCGATCTTGAGCAGGTGAAAAAATTCCGCGTCCTCGGCTCGCACACGCCGGGACATCCCGAGTTTCACGAGACCGCCGGTGTCGAGGCCACCACCGGCCCGCTCGGCCAGGGCGTCGCGAATGCCGTCGGCTTCGCCGTTTCCCAGAAAATGGCCGCCGCGAAATATAACACCGCCACGCACACCATTTTCGACAACCACATCGTCGCCCTCGCCGGCGACGGCTGCATGCAGGAGGGCGTCGCCATGGAGGCCATCGGCTTCGCGGGCCACTTCAAGCTCGATAACCTCATCCTCATTTACGACTCCAACGACGTGACCCTCGACGCGATGGCGAACGAGTCGCAGAGCGAAAACGCCGCCAAGCGTTTCGGCGCCGTCGAGTGGGGCGTGCAGACCATTGAGGGCAACGACCTCGCCGCTTTCCTCGACGCGTTTGAAAAAGCGAAAGCCGCCACCGGCAAACCGCAGATCATCATCGCCCGCACCCTCATCGGCAAAGGCATTCCCGAAGTCGCCGGCACCGCGAAAGCGCACGGCGAAGGCGGCGCAAAATTCATCGAAGCCGCGCGCAAAGGGCTCGGTCTCCCCGCCGACGAGCACTTCTTCGTCAGCGCAGAAACCCGCGCCTTTTTCCTCGATCACGGCAAGGAACTCGCCGCGAAATACGACGCGTGGCAAGCCACCTTCGACGCCTGGCAGGCCGCGAATCCCGCGCTCGCCGCCGACCTCGACGCCGCGCTGAAAAACGAAATTCCCGCCGATCTCCTCAGCCGCATCCCCGAGTTTCCCGCCGACGCGAAAATCGCCACCCGCAAAGCCGGCAGCGATGTCCTCCAACCGGTAGCGAAAGCTGTGCCCAACTTGATCGGCGGCAGCGCCGACCTCTACGGCTCCACGCTCAACTACATCAACGGCGCGCCCGACTTCAACGCCACCAGCCGCGGCGGGCGCAACATCCGCTTCGGCATCCGCGAACACGGCATGTGCGGCATCATGAACGGCGTCGCCTACGACGGCATCTTCCGCGCGAGCGGCGCGACCTTCCTCGTCTTCGCCGACTACTGCCGCGCCTCCATCCGCCTCGCCGCGCTCTCCGGCCTCGGCACCATCTACGTCTTCACCCACGACAGCGTCGGCGTCGGCGAAGACGGCCCCACCCACCAGCCCGTCGAGACTGTCTCCGGCCTCCGCCTCATCCCGAACCTCGACGTCATCCGCCCCGCCGACCCCGAGGAAACCGCCGGCGCGTTCGCCGCCGCGCTCCAGCGCACCGACGGTCCCACGCTCCTCTCGCTCACCCGCCAGGTCGTCCCGAACCTCAGCGAAATCCCCGTCGCCACCCGCCGCGAGGGCGTGCTCAAAGGCGGCTACATTTTGGTGAAAGAAACCGCCGCCCTCGAAACGATCCTCCTCGCCGCCGGCAGCGAAGTGCAGCACGCCGTCGCCGCCGCCAAAACGCTCGGCGCTGGCGTCCGCGTCGTCAGCGTCCCCAGCTTCCACCGCTTCGACGCCCAGCCGCAAAGCTACCGCGACGAAGTCCTCCCGCCCGCGTGCCGCGCCCGCGTCGCCATCGAAGCCGGCGTCACCGGCCTCTGGTGGAAATACGTGGGCCTCGACGGCAAAGTCATCGGCATCGACCGCTTCGGCCTCAGCGCCCCCGGCGGCAAAGTCATGGAAGTCCTCGGCATCACGCCGCAGGCCGTCGTGGACGCTGCGAAAGCACTCGCGTAGTCGGCGGAGCCGGGTAGGGACGGCACTCCGTGCCGTCCGCCGGGCGAGCGAAGCGAGGCGGTGGGTGGAATGTGCCTGCCACCGG
>JANXWQ010000167.1 GCA_025351065.1 Chthoniobacter sp.
CAAGCCCGGCCGCCTCCAGTGTTTGGCGGATGACCGGCTTGAGCGCACGCAGATGGTTCCGCGAAGCTACCTCCGGCACCACCCCTCCGAATTCCTGATGAATGGCGACCTGCGACGCCACTTCGCTCGCGAGCAACTCCCCGCCGTGCAGCACCGCCGCGGCGGTTTCGTCGCATGACGTTTCCACCGCGAGTATGGTGGCGGCGTGGTTGGTGATTGGTGATTGGTGATTGGGCACGGAGGCGGAGCTGAGAGATGTGATCGCGTTTCTACCAATCACCTCTCACCCATCACCAATCACTTCTTCCCACCCGCACCCGTCTTCTCCGCGTAGATCATCACGCCTTTCAGCGCGTCGACCGCACGGTCGAGCTGCGGGTCGCGGAAGTTCGCCAGCTCCTTGCGCTCCGTTTCGCTCATTGAATCCTCGCGGCGCTGGAGCATCAGCATCCGCTCCTGCTCGGGCGTCATGGTCGCGCGGATGGTGGGCGTCACGCCGTGCTCGTGGATGACGTTGTGGCTGGGCGTGTAGTATTTCGCCGTGGTCAGCCGCATCGCCGAGCCGTCCTGAAGCTGGATGACGCTCTGCACCGAGCCTTTGCCAAAGGTCGTCTCGCCCACGAGAATCGCGCGGTTGAGGTCTTTCAGCGCGCCGGCCACGATTTCCGAACCGCTCGCCGAGCCGGTGTTCGTCAGGATCGCGATCGGATAGCGCGGGCGCGGCTTGACGGTGTCGGCGGTGTGGTACTTGCGGCTCTGCGAAGCCACGCGCCCCTCGGTAGAAACGACGAGCGTCTTCGGCGGAAGAAACTGGCCCGCGACATCGACCGCGGAATTCAGCAGCCCGCCGGGGTTGTAGCGCAGATCAAGCACCAGCGCCTGCATGCCCTGCTTCTCGAGTTCATCGAGCTTCTTAGCAAGGTCGTCCGCCGTCGGCACGTTGAACTGCGTGATGCGCGTGTAGCCGATCTTGAATTCCCCGCCCTGCTCCGGCGGCAGAATCTTCGAGTCCTTCACGCTCGCCACCTTGATGTTCTCCCGCACCATCGCAAAATCCTTAATCTCCTTGGTCGCCGGGCGCAGGATTGTCAGCGTCACTTTCTGCCCGGCCTCGCCGCGGAGGATGTTGATAGCTTCGTTCAAATCCATCTTCTCCGTCGATTGCCCGTCGATTTTGATGATCTGGTCATTCGGCAACAGCCCGGCGCGAAAACCCGGCGTGTCCTCCATCGGCGTGACGATGATGAGCGCGCCCTCCCTCTGCGAAACCACCACGCCGAGCCCGCCGAAGCGGCTGTTCGTGTCATCCTGCATGCCTTTGAAATCGCGCGGCTCCATGAACTGCGAATGGGGATCGAGATCGCCGAGCATCCCGCGCATCGCCGCGTGGGTGAGCGCCTCGTAGCTCACCTTTTTCTCGTCCACATAATCCTGCCGCACGAGCTGCATGGCTCGCGCAAAGACCGCGATGCTCGCGTAACCCGAGTCGTCTTTTTCCTGCGCCCCGACGGCCTGGTAAACGCGGACGCCGACCGCGACGTTGAAGACCACGAGCACGACGATGAGACTTTGCAGCAGCCGTTTTTTCATGGCCGGAAAACTAGCACGCGACCCGTGGTTGTAAATGCGCCCCGCGCACGGGCCGGACTACGCCGCGTCCTTGTCCTGTTTTTTGCGAATGAGCGGCGGCTTTTTTCCTTCGACGACGGCGCGGTTGATCGTGACGTCGGAGATGTCTTCGCGGCTCGGCACTTCATACATGAGATCAAGCATGATGCGCTCCAGCATGCTGCGCAGCGCCCGCGCGCCGGTGCCTTTGGTGGCGGCTTGCTCGGCCAGGGCGCGGAGGGCGTCCTTGGTGACGTTGAGGTTCACGCCTTCCATCGCAAGCAGCTTGGTGAACTGCTTGACCATCGCGTTCTTCGTGTCCGTGAGGATCATCACGAGTTCGTCTTCAGAAAGCTGATCGAGCGCGGTGACGACGGGGAGCCGCCCGACAAACTCCGGGATCATGCCGAAGGCCAGCAGGTCTTCCGGTTCGGTGAAACGGATCGCCTCGCTGGTCGGGATTTCGGCCTCATTGGCGTCATGCCCGCTGACGCCAAAACCGAGCACCTTTTTGCCCATGCGCTTCTGGATCATCTTGTTGAGGCCGACAAACGCACCGCCGCAGATGAAGAGAATCTTATCCGTGCTGACCTGGATGTATTCCTGATGCGGATGTTTGCGCCCGCCCTGCGGCGGCACGTTGCAGGTGGTGCCTTCGAGGATTTTCAGGAGCGCTTGCTGCACGCCTTCGCCGCTCACATCGCGGGTGATGGAGACGTTGTCGGTCTTGCGGCCGATCTTGTCGATTTCGTCGATATAAACGATGCCCATTTCAGCGCGCTTCACGTCGTAGTCGCTGGCCTGGAGCAGGCGCAGGATGATGTTTTCCACGTCCTCGCCGACGTAGCCGGCCTCGGTCAGCGTGGTCGCGTCGGCGATGGTAAAGGGCACGTCGATGATGCGCGCGAGAGTGCGGGCGAGCAACGTCTTGCCGCTGCCGGTCGGGCCGATGAGGAGCACGTTGGCCTTGTCGATTTCCACGTCGGCGAGCGGATCCATCTGCAACGCGCTGCCGGTGGCCGTGCCGTTGTGGAGGAGGCGCTTGTAGTGGTTGTGCACCGCCACGCTGAGCGTCTTTTTCGCGCGATCCTGGCCGATGACGAACTGGTCGAGCTGCCGCCGGATTTCCATCGGCTTCGGCACCCGCAGCGCCGTCGAGTGGCGGCGCGCGTCGTCGTTCAGCTCCTTGTCGAGGATGCCTTTGCAGACATTGATGCAACTGTCGCAAATATAGACTCCCGGCCCAGCGATGAGCTTGCGGACTTCCGCATGACTCTTCCCGCAGAAGCTGCACATCGTGAGATTACTCGCTCGGGCCATGGTGAAAAAATTTGCTTACGCTTCGATTTTGTCCACCGCCGGGACGCCGGCCAGCATGGCACTCCCCGCCCCCGGCAGCTCCTTGCGCGACTTCACGACTTCGTCCACGAGGCCGTAAGCCTTCGCCTCCTCGGCGCTCATGTAGTAGTCGCGATCCGAGTCGAATTTCACCTGCTCGTCCGTCTTGCCGGTGTGCTGGGCGAGGAGGTGGATAAGGCGTTTCTTGAGCTTGAACATGTACTCCACCGTGCGCTCGACATCGCTCGCCGTGCCCTGCGCGCCGCCGCTGACCTGGTGGATCATGATGTCCGAATTTGGCAGCGCAAAGCGTTTGCCCTTCGTGCCCGCGGCCAGCAGCACCGCGCCCATGCTGGCGGCCATGCCGATGCAGTAGGTATTCACCGCGCAGGTCATAAACTGCATCGTGTCGTAAATCGCCAGCCCCGCCGTGACCGAGCCGCCGGGCGAGTTGATATAAATGCTCACGTCCTTTTTCCCGTCGTCCATTTGGAGAAAGAGGAGCTGCGCGATGACCGCGTTGGCGACATCATCGTCGATGGCGGTGCCCAGGAAAATGATGCGGTCTTTCAGGAGCCGTGAGTAGATGTCATAGCCGATCTCACCGTTGCGCGTCTGCTCGATAACGCGAGGGATGTAGTAGTTGCTGCGTGGGGTGGCGATGGGGCGGTCGGGTTGGATGATCATGGAAAAGTGTGGGCTCAGGCGGGCTGCGGCGCTCCCGCGGGAATGGTGGTGACGCTAGCCGTCGAGGCGAGGAATTCAAGCACCTTGGCCGTCAGGATTTCCTCGGTGATCTGGTCGAGCGCATTGCGCTTCTCCAGTTCCTTGAGCAGTTTCGCGGGCTTCATCTCGTAGCGCTGCGCGAGTTGGGCGATGCGGATGTTGAACTCCTGCTGGGTCGGCTTGATGCCTTCGATCTCGGCGATGCGCAGCAAAATGAACGTGCCCTTCAACTGCTCCCGCGCGTTCTGCGCCGCAGTGCCGAGAATCTGCTGCTCGTTCTCCTTGAGCACCTCGTCGGCGACGCCGCGCGACTGGTTCTCGCGCACGATGTCCGCGAGGATGCGGCGGGTCTGCGTGCGCACCATGTCCACCGGCAGCTCGCACTCCACCTGCGAAAGAAGCTGCGCCATGATCGCATTGCGCTTGCTCGCCTCGGCATCGGCGACCTTCTGGCGGCCGAGTTCTTCGCGGGCCATCTCGCGCACTTCGGTGAGCGTTTTTCCCACCGCCACGGTTGCGGCAAAAGCGTCATCCAACGCCGGCAGCACCTTGGTTTTGATGCCCTTCATCGTCACGACGTACTGAATCTTCTGCCCGCTCATTCCTTCGACCGGAAAGTCCGCCGGCACCTCGATATCAAACGTCCGCGTCTCGCCCGGCTTCGCGTCCACGAGCGCCGCGGAGTAGCCGGGAAAAAACGCCTCGGGCGTCATGCGAATCCAGAAATCATCGTTGCCCGAGAGCGGCTTGCCCGACTTCGGAAAAACCTCATGCACCGGCTTGCCGTCGATGGTCCCGCGGTAGTCCACCACGACGAAGTCGTCCATCTGCGCGCCGCGGTCTTCCTTGATGTCCTCAAAATCCGCCGCCTGGTCGCGCAGGTTTTCCAGCGACTCGTCGATCTCCGCCTCGGTCACCTCGGTCGATTTCATCGGCACCACCAAACCTTTGTACGGCGGCAGCTCGAAATCGGGATGCGTCACCAGCGTCGCCGTGAACTTCATCGTCTTGTCCTCCGCCAGCTCCACCTCGTCGATCTGCGCCAGCGACAGCACGCGGATTTTTTTCTCCGAGATGGCCTCGCGGCACGACTCCGAGAGGAGCTTCTTTTCCAACTCCTCGCGGATTTCCTTTTTGAACTTCTTCTCGATCACCGCCTTCGGCGCCTTGCCCGCGCGGTAGCCGGGGATTTTCGCGTACTTCGTGTAGTCGCCCGTCACCGCGTCCCACACTTTGTTGACCTTGTCGGCCTCGAGTTCGATGCGGAGCGTGGTGATGCAGTTGGGCAGGTTTTCGACGACGACGTTCATGGTGTGTGGGTGATGCGGAGGAGTTTTTTGGAAAAGGGGCGGAAAGATAGCGGCTCGCAGGAAAATGCAAACGAGGAAATCGCGCCCGCAAAGTAGCTTGGGCTTTAGCCCAATGTCGGCGGGCGTTTGGGCTAAAGCCCAAGCTACTTTCTCCCTCCGCCGCCTCCGCTCAGTCCCAAGGAAGAAACTTTTCCAGCTTCAACTGCGCGGCGCGCTCCTTGGCCTCGGCGGCGCGGGGGCCGGGGATGCGGGCCATTTTTTCGTAGATGCCCACGGCGCTTTTCCACTGCTCCTGCGTGCGAAAAAGATCGGCGGCATCGAAGCCGGCCTTGTAGTACCAGAAAAAATCGCGCCCCTCCGGCGCGGTCTTGTCGAGCACGTCGTACCAGGCGGCCAGCGCCTCGTCGGAGCGTCCGAGATTTTTCAAACCCTGGCCTTTTTTATAGAGCGCCAGATTCCGCCAGACCGGCGACACCCCAGGCAACGCGGCGAGCTGGTCAAAGGCGGCGATGGCGGCGTCGAGTTGCTTCGCGTCGCGGCCTCCGAGCAGGAGCAGGTTGTCGCCTTTCCCGCAGAGCGCCGCGGAGCGCAGCTCGGCCTCGGGCGCGGGCGTGGCGGTGAGGATGGCGTCGTAGAGCACCACGGCCTCGCTTTCCTTGCCAAGCTTGCTTTGCACGATAGCCTGCTGCTGCCGCGCGTAGAGTTTCAGCGGGCCATCGCGCTTTACCACCTGGTCGAAAAGCGCGAGCGCGCGATCGACCGCGCCGGCATTGATTTCGCGCATCGCCGACTGCCCGGCGAGGAACAGCGCGGCCTCCGCGTACCGCTCGGCGTACGGCCCCGCGAGCTGCTCCTGCGCGAGGAGCGTGAACTGAGTCTCGGCGTCCGAGTGATCGCCGGCGCGCACATAAAGCTGTCCGAGTTTCATCCGCACCTCGGCGAGCAAAAGCGAGTGCGGGTAATCGCTGATGAAGGCTTTTGCGCGCTGGATCGCGGCGCCGTCCGTCGTGCTGTCGGCGAGGAAAATCGCGAGATAGGCCGCGTGCTCGGCGGTGTCGGGCGCGGGCGCGGATTCATTCGCCACGCGGAGGTAGCGCGCCGCGCCGTCGCGGTCCTGCGCGGCAAAGGCCAGCTCCGCCAGCGCCAGCCGCGCCCCGCCCTGGCGCGGGTGCTGGGGGAAGTGGTGGAGGAAAAGATCGAGCGTCTCGGCGGCGCGCGCATCACCGGCGCGGGCTTGCGCGAGCCCTTGTTCGAGCAGCAGTGCGCTGCGCTGCGGGCTGTCGGGTGCGGCGGCGCTGAGCGCCTGGTAGTCGGCGAAAAAGCGGTCGTGGTTTCCCTGCTCGAGCGCGGCGAGCGCGGCGTTGAAGGTCGCTTGGGGCCGCAGTCGCGCCGAGTGCTCGGCGGCGCGGTGAAAGGAGTTCGCTGCGAGCAGCCACTCGCGCTGCTGGAAGTGGATGAGCGCCTTCCGCATCTCGATCTCCGCGCGCTGCGCTTCATCGGCGGCATGCCGCTCCGCTTCCTCGACCGCCGCCACCGCGCGGACGAGGTCGCTTTTCTCGCCTTTCGCGAGCAGGATATCCGCCTGCATCAGCCGCGCCGCGGGCACCAGCGGGCTCTCGGGCAGATCGTCCACAAGGCCGGTCAGCGTCTTCATCGCGCCGTCGGGGTTTTTCGCCCGCACCCGCATCCGCGCGATGTAGAAGCGCGCCAGCGCCTGCACGCGCGGCGCGGCTTCGCGCGACCACGGCTTCAGCACCGTCTCGGAAGGCCGCGACTGCAACGCGTAGATTTGATCGAGCCGGGCAAACGCCGCGTCGAGAAACTGGCTTGCCGGATAGCGCGCGATGAACTGCTCCAGCACGGTGTCGGCATTGTCCGCGCCACGGAGCTGAAGTTCAGCCTCCGACGCGCCGAGCGTCGCGCCGAAACGCAGTCGCTCGGCCAGTCCCAGTTCGTTCAGCAGCTCTTGGAAAGTCGCGTGCGCGGGCGCGAACTGGCGTTCGGCCAGCAGCAGGCGGCCCTCGATATATTTTCTCCACGGCCTGTCTTCCGGCGACTTCACCGCCACGGAATCCAGCACCGCCCGCGCCCGCGTCGCGTCGCCCGTTTCGAGCAGAAGTCCCGCGAGACGCAGCGCCGCCGCCGTGCTTTGCGGATGCTCGCGCAAAAAGGCGTCCAGCGCCGCCACCGCCTCCGCCGTCTGGCCCAGCGCGGCGCGGCTTTCCGCCAGCCCGAGCTGCGCCGTCGCGGGCGCATCCGCCACCGCGGCGAGCGCCTCGAAAAGCGCGAGCGCATCCGCCCAGCGGCCCATCCGCGCCAGCACCTTAGCGCGCAGCAGCCGCGCCGCGGCATCACCCGCCTCCGCCAGCGCCTGCACCGCGGCGAGCGCCTCGTCATTCTGCCCCGCGGCAAAAAAGGCCGCGCCCAATTCGCGCTGCGCCGCCGTGCGCTCGGCGGGCGGCAACCCCGGCGCGGCCAGCAGCGTTTTGAGTTTTTGAACGGCGATTTGCGGGATCGATTCCGCCAGTGCCTGCCGCGCCTCGCTCAGCAGCGCAGGCTCTGAAGCGCAGGCGTGCGAACTCAAGAGGACAACGAATGCGATGATTTGAAAACGCAGAGGCGCAGAGACGCAGAGGGCGCAGAGAAATCCGTTCAGCCGATTGCCAGGCAGTTGTTGCTTTCGTGCCTCTGCGCTCTCTGCGCTCTCTGCGCTTCTGCGTCTCTGCATTTCAAAAACCCAACGGTCGTTTCGGCTCATAGCATCCTCCGCAAATACCGCCCCGTGTGGCTTTCCTCAATCTCCGCGATCTGCTCCGGCGTGCCCTGCGCCACGATCCGCCCGCCGCCCGCGCCGCCTTCCGGCCCGAGGTCGAGCACCCAATCCGCGCACTTAATCACTTCGAGATTGTGCTCGATGATGACCAGCGTGTTGCCCGCGTCGCGCAGCTTCGCCAGCACTTCGAGCAGCTTGTGAATGTCCGCGAAATGCAGCCCGGTCGTCGGCTCGTCCAGGATATAGACCGTGCGGCCCGTCGCCTTCTTCGACAGCTCCGCCGCGAGCTTGATGCGCTGCGCCTCGCCGCCGCTCAGCGTCGTGCCATTCTGCCCGAGCCGCACGTAGCCGAGGCCCACGTCTTCGAGCGCCACGAGCTTGTCGTGGATCTGCGTCACGTTGCGGAAAAAGCGCGCGGCTTCATCCACGGTCAGGTCGAGGATGTCGGCCACGTTCTTGCCCTTGTAAGTGATCTCCAGCGTCTCGCGATTGTAGCGCCGCCCGCGGCAGACTTCGCACTCCACATAGACATCGGCGAGAAAGTGCATCTCGATTTTCTTCACGCCGTCGCCCTCGCACGTCTCGCAGCGCCCGCCTTTCACATTGAAAGAAAAGCGTCCCGCTTCGTAGCCGCGGATGCGCGACGCGGGCAGGCCGGCAAAGAGTTCGCGGATCGGCCCGAACGCGCCGGTGTACGTCACCGGATTCGAGCGCGGCGTGCGGCCGATGGGCGTCTGGTCGATGACGATGGCCTTGTCGATTTGCTCGAGTCCGTGGATCGCCACGTACTTTCCCGGCCGGTCTTTGCTGCGGTAAAAGTGGCGGAACAACACGCGGCGCAGGATGTCATCCACGAGCGTGGATTTTCCGCTGCCCGAGACGCCGGTCACGCACGTCAGGCAGCCGAGCGGAAAGGACGCGGTCACGCCCTGGAGATTGTTTTCCCGCGCGCCGATGATCGTGATCCAGCCGGGGTTGCGCTCGTCCTTGAGATTGTGCGGCGCGACGAATTGCGGGCGGTGCCGCTGCTTCGGCACGGGGATTTTTGCCCGCCCGCTGAGATACTGCGCGGTCAGCGAACTCTCGACGGCGAGCACCTCCGCGAGCGTCCCCTGTGCCACGAGAAATCCGCCGCGCGCGCCCGCGCCGGGGCCGAGGTCGATGACATGATCCGCGCACCGGATCGTGTCCTCATCGTGCTCCACGACGATCACGGAATTTCCCAAATCGCGCAGCCGCCGCAGCGTGCCGATGAGCCGGTCATTGTCGCGCTGATGCAGCCCGATGCTCGGCTCATCCAGCACATACAGGCAGCCCGCCAGCCCTGAGCCGATCTGCGTCGCCAGCCGGATACGCTGCGCCTCGCCGCCGCTGAGCGTGCCACTTTCGCGGTCGAGCGAGAGATAGCCGAGCCCGACCTCGACCAGAAAACTCAGCCGCGCCGCGATCTCCCGCCGCACCTCGCTGGTGATGAAACGCTGCTGCTCATCAAACGCCAGCGTTTCGACAAAGCGCAGCGCGTCGGCAATCGAGAGTCGGCAGAATTGGTAGATGCTCAGCGGCTTCAAATCCCCCGCGACCGTCACCGCCAGAATCTCCGGCTTCAGCCGCGCGCCCTCGCACACCGAGCACGTCCGGCGGCTCATATACTGGCGGATGCGCTGGCGCGACAGCTCGCTGTCCGTCGTGTCGTAAAGGTTTTGCAGCGCGGCCACGAGCCCGTCGAAAGGCTTCTCCACCTTCTCCCGCTTGCCATTTTCGCCCCACGAAAAAGTCAGCTTTCGCTCGCCGGTGCCATGCACGAGCGCCTCGTGAAAAGCCGGAGGCAGCCCGTCATACGCCGCATCCATCGAGACGCGGAATTCCTTCGCGAGCGAAGTCAGCACACCCACGTAATAACCCTGCATCCGTTTATTCGCCTTGGCCCACGGCGCGACTGCGCCCTCGGCGAGCGACTTCTCGCGGTCGGGGATCATCAGATCGGGATCGCAAACCAGCTCCGTGCCGAGCCCGTGGCATGCGGGGCACGCGCCGAAGTGCGAGTTGAACGAGAAATGTTTCGGCGTCAGCGCCGGCAGGGTGAAGCCGGTTTCGGGATTGCTGAAATCCGTGGAGTACTTGTGCGCCGCCCACTTCTCCGGCTCCACACCCTCCAAAATCACCACCTTTCCCCCACCCCACTTCAGCGCCGTGTCCACCGAATCCGCCAGCCGCGTCCGCACCCCTTCGCGGATAACCAGCCGATCCACCACCACCTCGATCACATGCTTCTCGCCCTTCGCCAGCCGGATCGGCTCGGGCCGCGCCAGTTCGATGATCTCTCCATCCACCCGCACCCGCACAAAGCCCTCGCGCTTCAGCTTCTCGATCACATCGCGAAACTCCCCGACCTCGCTCTGCACGATCGGCGCGAGCACCACGATGCGGCTTTCCGCCGGATACGCCACAATCCGATCCACAATCTGCTGCGCCGAGAGTTTGAAAATCGGCGCGCCCGTTTTCGGATCATGCGGCTGACCGACCGACGAGTAGAGCAGCCGCAGGTAGTCGTAGATTTCCGTCGTCGTCGCGATGGTCGAGCGCGGATTCCCCCCAGAGCCGCGCTGCTCAATCGCAATCGCCGGGGACAGCCCCTCGATGAAATCTACGTCCGGCTTTTGCATCTGATCGAGAAATTGCCGCGCGTAGGCCGACAGGCTCTCCACATAGCGCCGCTGCCCT
>JANXWQ010000169.1 GCA_025351065.1 Chthoniobacter sp.
TTTTTCGACCCCTTTCACGGCGGCGTCCGCGTCGGGCTGGACGAGTGCCGCACCCGTCTGGCGCAGCAAAAAATCACGTTGCTGCCCTCGCATCTCCAGCCCGTCACGCCGCCGCAATTTCTCACCCGCATGCTGGCCAACATCCACGCCCTCGCCGAGGACAGCGACCCGCCGCTCGCCGCGAAAATGGACGCCTGGATCGCCGCGCTGGCCGCCGCGCGCCAGCCCCCCCGCTAACCCGCCCGCCGCCGCGCGCCGAGCCAGCCGCCGAACCCGGCCAGCAGCAGCGCGCCCGCAGCGGGCTCGGGCGCGGCGGTGGCGCGCACCACGACATCATCGATGCCGATGCGGTCGAACGACGCGGTGGTGTCGCGGATTTCCAACGAAACCGCCGAGATGCTCGCGCCGAAATCCGTGAAGCCAAAGAACTGCACGCCGCCCGCGGCGTTGCCGACGAGGGGGAGATCCTGCGCGGTGCTGTCATTGAAAGCGACGTGCAGAAAACCCGAGGCCGAGCCGAGGCCGGTGATGTAGGCGCCGAAGGAATCGACCGGCGCGGCAAAGTTGAAAACGGCGGCGGCGAGCGCGTTGTTCGGCAGCGGGGAAAGGTGCAGGAACTGCGCGCCGCTGGGCGTGGTGTTGAAGCCGAGCGTGCTGCTGGCGAGCGTGCTGATGCCGCCGTTCGCCGCCGTGCCCGTGAGCGTGGCGGTCACGCCGGGCGCGACGGTGAGCGTGGCGAAGTTGCCCACGGACAGGTTTTCAAAATCGATGGCCGAAAAAAACTGGAGGGCGCTTTGGAAACTCGCCGCCGCCGCGTCGGCATTCGGCCGCGGCGCACCGGGCGCACCGCCGAAGTCGGCGCCCTGATAGAGGATCGTCGCCGCGAAGGCGGCGGCACTGCGGCCCGCGAACCACGCGAGGACGAGTGAGCGGAAAAGGCGGTGTTTTTTCATAAAAAGCAAAGGGTCAGCGTCAGGGCAGGCTCACGCGCAGGCGGATGAAACGCGGCGCTCCGCCGGGCGCGTCGAGCGCGGGGAGAACGCGGATTTTGGCCGTCTCAGTCAGGCCGTTGCCTTCGGGCGTGGCGGAAATTTCCTGGAACAGCGCGGTGGCGGAACTCCACGCGCCGCCGAGCCCGCCGCAAACCTCGGGCGTGAAGCTGAAGGGGGACGAGCCGACCGGCCGCCGAAAGGCGAAGACGAGGTAGTCCCGGTTGTCGGCGGGATTTTTCTCGATGCCCGACGCTGGCAGCGCGCCGGAATCGGGCACCGCAGGATCGAGGCCGAGCGCGAACTCCATCAGATTCGGCAGGCCGTCGCCATCGAGATCGCCCGCCGCGCCCTGGCCGGGCGAGAGCCAGCCGTCGTCCGCGGGATCGAGACCGTGCGCGAGTTCCCACACATCGGGCAGGCCGTCGCCATCGAGGTCGCCGGCGAGCGCGGTGAAAGTCACGTCCACCGGCACCGTGGCGGCATTGGCCGGCGCAGCGTTGTCGGCGGTGGCGATGGTGAAAGTGTTCAGCCCCGGCGCGAGGTGCAGCGGCGCCGTGCGCCAGTGGGCAAAGCCGTCGGCGCTTTCCGCAGGCACGCCGTTGACGGTGAGCCCGGCGAGGCCGCTGGCGTCCGCCGCCGTGCCGGTGACTACATGGAAAGCGAGCGCGCTGACCGGCGCGGAGGTGACGGTGAGCTGTGGCGCACTGGCGTCCTGCGTGGACGCGACGACATTGCTCCACGCGCCGCCCGTGGGTGCCGTGGCGGTGGCGGTGACCCAGGTGAGCGACCAGTTGCGCAGGCGCGGCGTGGCGGCGGTGCTGGCGGTGCCGAGGTTGGCGCGCAGGCGCAGCGCCGTGCGGCCGGTGAGCGCAGGGAGCGCGCCGAGGTCGGCACCGCTGGCGAGATTCGCGGCGAGCAGCACGTTGCTGGCATCGAGCACATCCACGGTGAGCGTAGTGCCGGCGGGTTTGTCGGCCTCGAAAAACAACTGGCCCCAGCGCACCGGGCTCGCGGTGACGGTGGGCGAGATGAGCGTGCCGCTGGCCGCGTAGCCGCCGAGACCGTTCAGGCGGAGGTTGTCAAAAAGCACCCATTGCGAACTCGCGAACGAAGCCGTGAGCACGCTCTGCTCGCGCAATTCAACGACGTGCGGCCCCGTGTAGCCGCTCAAGCTGACCGACTGGTTCACATTGCTCCCCTCCGCGAGCGAGCTCCAGACGGTGGTGCCGTCGATGCGCACTTCCGCCCTGGCCGAGTTACTCCACGTCCCGCCGTCGAACACCGTATTGCGATGGTCGAACTGCAAAGCCGCGGCCCCGGTAAAATCAACCGTCTGAGTCGTGCTCACGTAATCCCCGGCATTCTGCACGACTCCGCTGTACGTGTAGAAGATCATGTAGTTCGCACCGTTGGTCGGCATCGGCGGGGTGTTCGTGAAAACGGAGGCATAGGACTGACATCCGCGCACATTAATGACCGCGGAATTCCGGATCCAACCGGTGATCGGTCCGGTTTCGGTGGTCGTTTCGCTCTCAAAACTGGCGTTGACGATCCGCCCCGCGATCGGCCCGCCCGGTGTGCTGATGAGCGTGATGCCCGTGGCATCGGGCGTGACATTGGTTTTCGTGCCGGTGGCGAGGTCGGCAGGCGTGGCTTGCGTCCAGCCGTCGAGCGATGGGAGGAGCGCGCCGCTGCGCATGCGGTAGTAGTAAAGCTGGCCGTCGGACAGCGGGCCGAAGGTGCAGGTCGGCCCGGCCACAAATCCGCTGCTTTGCCCACCGCTGAAGTCGCCCGCCGTCGCGGCCTGGGCCTCGTAGCTGTCGGCTCCTGCGACGGGCAGCCACGCGATGGTGTTGAAAAGGCCGCCGGTGACCGGCGGCTCGGGCTGCAGCACGGGCGCGGGCAGCAGGACATCGAAGCTGCGGGTGACCGTCGTGTTGCCGCGACCACTCGTGACATTCGTGAAAATGAGCGGGCTGGTGTAATGGCCGGTCGCCAACAGCGCAGCGAGCGCATTGGGGGCCACGGTCACGGTCGCGCTGGCCCCGGGCGCGAGCGTGCCGGCGAGCGGCAGCGCGGCGAGCCACGGCGCGGAGTTCGCCAGCGTCCAGTCCAGCGGCGCATCGCCGGAATTGCCGAGCGTGTAGTTTTCACCCGCCGCCGGCGTGACGGTGAGCTGGCCGAATGGCGAGACGGTCAGCGCCACCGCCCGCGTGGTGTTGCCAATGCCATTCGTCGTGTTGGCAAAGATGACCGTGTCGGCGTAAGCGCCCGCGGCCAGGCCGGCGGCACCGGCATTGAGTGCCGCGACCACGCTCACGCTCGCGCCGGAGGCGAGCGTGCCGCCGGTGGCGGAAAGGTCGAGCCACGGGGCGGTCTTGGCCGCTGTCCAGTCCAGCGGCGCATTGCCGGAATTCGAGAGCGTGTAGGTCTGGCTCGCCGGCGTGAACGGCCCGCCGCGCAGCCCGGCCGCAGTGAGGCCGCCCGCCGGGGTGACGGCGAGGTTCGGGCCGTTTTGCACGGTCAGGCTGATGGGCACGGAGACCTGCGGCTTGAGCGGATCGTTGGAATTCACGAGCAGCGTGCGCGTGTAGGTGCCGGACACGAGGGCGGCGGTGCTGATGGTGAGCGTGACGTTTTGCGCCGCGCCGCCAGCCAGCGTGCCGCTGACGGGGTTCGGCGTCACCCAGTCGGGCGCGGCCACGGCATCAAGGAAGGCGGTCATGATAGCCTGCGCGGCGGTGTTGTCGATGTAGGCTCCGGCGGTACCCGCGTAGAGCAGGTGGTAAATGCGGGTGACGCCAGTGAGACCAGTCACGCGATGGTAGTCATCGTTCGTGTCGGTCGTGACCGCGTGAGTCACGATGCCGTTGTCGGGCACGATGATGATGTGGTTCACGGACGGATCGCCCGCGTTGTACACCCGTTTGACAAAGCCGCGGTAGGTCGTGCCGTCGCGCACCACGGTGAGGATGGCGGAGTCGGTCGCGCCGCTGCCGTCGGCCCCGAGGTTGCCGGTGATTTCAAAATAGCTCAGCCCGGCCACATCCGCGGCGAAGACAAAAAGGCCGTCGTACTTTCTCGTGAAATACTGGCCGCCCGCGCCGAGCAGCGCGCTGGTGGCGATGACGTTGTCGGAATAGTTCAGGTAGCTGCCCACGGTGAGGTTTGCGCCGAGGTAGTTGCCGCCGTCGTACATGTCGTTGCCGCCGTCGCTGATATTGTTGCCGGTGACGCCTTCGGTGAAGGCGTAGCGGGTCGGGATCACGGCGCGCACGAGGCCGTTGTTGGCGTTGAGATTGGCCAGCACGCTGACCAGCGCGGGCGGCGCGGCGGAAGGCGGCGCGGCGTCCGGCACCCGCGGCGCGACATACACGG
>JANXWQ010000439.1 GCA_025351065.1 Chthoniobacter sp.
CGCGCCTCGCTGAACCTCATCATGGCAGCCAAAGCCCACGCCATCGTGAACGGCCAGATCTACGTGGGCTGCGCGGACGTGGCCGCGGTCGCGCCCTCCATCATGCGCCACCGCCTCATTCCCAATTTCGCCGCGCAAAGCGAAGGCGTGACCAGCGACGACATCACCCGGATGATCTTGGAAAAGATCCCGCAGGATCGGTGAGCGACTGTAAAAACGCGCACCACAGCGTCCGTCCAGTCCTGAAATCCTTCGCCCTCGGTGCCGCCACTACTACTTCGGCGCTTTGTCGTCCAGATTCCGTTTCTGGTTTTTTTGACCCGCGACGAAAATGGAAACCAGACCCAGCACGGTGGTGCCGAAGACCGTTCCTCCGACATTGGGGTGGTTCTGCACAGTCAAAGCATAGCCAAGGCCGCCGAAAACCAAGGCAAGGATAAAGGCGAGAACCTGACCGATGCGGCTGCTCAAAATCTGTCCATTCACAATCTTCGATTCGACGGTCTGGCGGTGTTTTGATTGGTTCTCAACCAGGCTGAAAAGTCGGTTTGCTCCGTCTGGAAACGCTTCGTTGTAGCCAAGCAAAAGTTCAGCAGGCGGTACCGGGCTGGAGGTCATCTGCGTCTTGGTGAAAACCACTTCTCCGGTTGGCTGCGGGATGCGCGTTTCGAGCAAACGCAAGAGCTCCGCTTTCTTGTCGCCGGGCATCCCCTTAAGAAGCGCGGGATTGTCCTTACGAACCTGTTTTTCGAGCTGCTTTTGCTGCTCGGTGAGCTTCACAGATCAAGCGCCAGTTGCTTCCTCTGTTCGCGGTCGAGGCCTTTTACCACTTCACGGATGTCTTCACCCACCATGACAAAATCTTGGCGGATCGCGCGGGCGTCCGCGATCTCGCGCGAGCCTGACGCGTTGTAGAAAAAGTTCTGTCCCGCGAGCGCGAAAATAGATCCGGCACCGATGAGAAAAGTGCTATCCGGCGTGAGAAAGTCAGTAAAGGAGCGTTCCATACTAGGTGATCGTTTTGGGCGCTTGGTTTGCGCGCCCGGGTTTTAAGGTAAAGCGGATTCCAGGCCGGTGCCCGAAAAGTTTGGAACGTCAGAACAGCGCGTAGATTCGGTTGGCTTTGAAAGCCAAGCCGCACCTGCGCGGGCTCGCGTCGGGAAGGAATCTAGCGCCGGGATTTAAGCCGCCGCAAGTCAATAACGCGCTTTAGTGATTTGCGTTTTGCGCGAGCGCGCAAGCCTGCCGGGCACATGCCTCCGCCTCCTCCACATGGAAGCAGCCGGGGCGTAGTCTCCGCGCCATGAGCCAGTCCTTGCAATATCTCACCGACGAGCACGGCGACCGCACCGCCGTCGTCCTCCCGATCAGCGCCTACGAGAAGCTGCTGGAGGATCTGGACGATCTGGCCGTGGTCGCCGAACGCCGCGACGAAACCGTCATCCCGCACGCCGAATTCCTCGCCGACCTCCAGCGCGATGGAACCCTTTAGCATCCGCAGATCGTGGAGGTTCAGCGCGTCAGACACCGCAAGGATGTCTATCGGGAATGAGCGGGGTTGATTCGCGGGCGCAAATGTGAATGGTGTCGGCCATGTTCCGCTCCCTCCCTCGCCTCGCCGCGATCTTTTTCCTCATCACCCTCAGCGTCCGCGCGCAGCAGCCGGCGGCGGATGCGCGACCCACGGTCTGGCTCATCGGCGACTCGACGGTAAACAATTCCACGAAGGGTCTGCTCGGCTGGGGCAAGCCCATCGCCGAGCTTTTCGACCCGGCGAAAGTGCGGGTCGAGAACCGGGCGCGCGGCGGCACGAGCAGCCGGAGCTTTCTCCGCGAAGGGATGTGGGACGCGGTGGCGAAGGAAATCCGGCGCGGCGATTTCGTGCTGATGCAGTTTGGGCACAATGACGGCGGGCCCATCGACCGGGAGAAAGCGCGCGCCTCGCTCAAGGGCAACGGCGAGGAGACCAAGGACGTGACGGTCTTGGAAACCGGCGTGGCGGAGACGGTGCACACCTACGGCTGGTATCTGCGGCACTACGCCGCGGAGGCGAAGGCCAAGGGCGCGACGCCGATCATCCTCTCGCTCATCCCGCGCAACATTTGGAAAGACGGCAAAGTCGGGCGCGCGACGGGCGACTACGGCAAGGCCGCGAGCGAGGCGGCGGCGACGGGCGGATTCCTTTTCATCGACCTCAACGCCATCGTGGCCGGGCACTACGACGAGTTGGGGCAGGAGAAAGTGGCCGCGGAGTTTTTCACCACAGATCACACGCACACGACGCCGGCTGGGGCGGTGTTCAATGCGGGGGGTGTCGTCGAGGGCATTCGCACTTTGAAAGGCTGTCCGCTAACCGGCGCGCTGCGCCCTGCGGCGGCGAAGACTCCGTGAACTGAGCGGCCCTACCGCTTGACCTCCGGCTCGGCGGTGCCGCGGTGGCGGCTGTAGGCGCGGACGATGGATTGGACGAGTTCGTGGCGGATGACGTCGCGCTCGCTGAAGTGGCAGAAGTCGATGCCTTCGATGGTCTGCAGCGCGCCCATGGCCTCAATGAGGCCGGAGCGTTTGTTGCTCGGCAGGTCGATCTGGGTGTGATCGCCGGTGATGACCGCTTTGCTCTCCGAACCGAGGCGGGTGAGGAACATGAACATCTGCTCGGTGGTGGTGTTCTGCGCTTCGTCGAGGACGACAAAGGCGCGGTTGAGCGTGCGCCCACGCATGTAGGCGAGCGGAGCGATTTCGATGACGCCCCGCTCCATGTAGCGTTGGAGTTCCTCGGCATCGACCATGTCGTGCAGCGCGTCGTAGAGCGGGCGCAGGTAGGGCATGATCTTTTCTTTCAAATCGCCGGGGAGAAAGCCGAGAGCCTCGCCGGCTTCGACGGCGGGGCGGGTGAGGATGATGCGCGTGACCTGCTCTTTTTTCAGCGCGGAAACGGCCATGGCCATCGCGAGGTAGGTCTTGCCGGTGCCGGCGGGGCCGATGCCGAAGACCATGTCGTGCGTCTGGATGGCGCGCAGGTAGGCGCGCTGGCCGGCGGTTTTTGGGACGATGGGTGGGCGCTTGGGCGAGCAGAGGATTTTGGTGTCGAGCAGTTCATCGAGGGTGGATTCGTCGGGTTCGGTGACGGAGCGCAGCGCCTGGAGAAACTCGTGCCGCCGCACGCTCACGCCGCCAAGCCGGGCGCGGTCGAGCTGCTCGAAGACGCGGCGGGTCTGCTCGATGCGGTCGGGTTCGCCTTCGATGCGCAGCCAGCCGTCGCGGGTGGTGACGCGGACTTCGAGGGTTTTTTCGAGGCGCTTGAGCAGCGCGAGGTCGCCGCCGTAGAGCGACTGCAAAACGCGGGCGCTTTCGAACTGGAGGGTCTGGTCAGGCATTGGAGGGGTTAAGCGTTGGCGTTGAATGTTGAGCGTTAAAAATTCACACGCTCTTTTCAGCAGGCGCTAAATTTTAACGCTCAACACTCAAGACTCAACGCCCAACGCTCAACTTTCCGCGGTCTAGCGGAAGCCGTAGGCCAGCGACCACGAAGTCCGCTCGGCGGGCGATTTCTCCACCTCGACGATGAGGTAGTAGGTGCCGGTTTTTTTCGGCTCGACGCGGGCGGCGGCGAAGTGCGGTTTCTGCCAGGCTTCGACTTCGGCGAGGTTGCCTTCGGCGTCGTAGATGTGGACGGATATTTTCGCGGTCTTGGTATCGGTGCCCATCCAGAACCAGTAGGTGTTGCCCTTGAAAAGCTGATGCACGATGGCCTTGGTCTGCTTCACCCCGAGGTCGCCGCCCCAGTAGTCTTCGCGCACGGTGAAGCCTTCCTTCACGTAGGGATCGGCGGCTTCGAGGGCGAAGGAGAGGGCGTCGTCGATGGTGGCGTGGACGGGGCCGGCCCCAAGTGAGAGGCAGAGGAGGGCGACGAGGAGAGGGGCAATGCGTTTCACAAAAAAGTCTTTCGGTTAGTGCTGAGCTTTGGTGTTGATCGCGGTGGTGAGGCCAGCGGTGATGGCGTTGATTTCCTTGACGGATTTCTCGGAGATGTCGCTGCCGTCGGGCAGGCCCATGAGCGGGCGGATTTCGAGGACGCCTTTCTGCACTTTGATGACCACGGGGTTGAGCTTGAGCTTGGGCTTCATGTCGGTGAGCCGCCGCTCAAAGTAGTCGAGAAGGATGGGCTGGTGGAGCAGCTCGGCGCCGTCCTTGGTGTAGTTTTTTTCCACCACGGCGGTGAGCGCCTCGGTGCCGCGCAGCCAGCCGCCGAGGCTGACGAGCTGGGAAAGCGCCTCGCTGTTCAGCTCGACCATGGCCTCGCGCACATCGTCGAGCGCCTTGTCGAGCTGCTTGCGAACGGCGGGCCAGTCTTTGGCCTCGGCGGCGTCGGTGATGGCTTTGGCCCGCACCTGGGCCTTCTTTTCCACGCCGAGCGCCTTGGTCAGGTTGAGCACGCTTTTGCCGATCTGCTTCACTTCGTTGGCGTCCTCGGCTTCGACGGCGATGAAGCCTTCGGCGATGACGGTGCCGAGCTGGAGCGCGATCTGCGGCTGGTCGCCGATGGGCTGGGCGACGGCGGACATCTTGTGCTGCACCGCGGTCCAGTTCGGTTTCCCGAGTTTGTCGAGCACGGCGAAAATCTCGCTCGGCACGGGGACGACGACTTTGTCCATCATCTTGGTCTGCGTGGGCAGATTGCCGACGTCGATATGCGCGGCGGGCTCCGCGAAGACGGGCGAGGAGAGGGCGGCGAGGGCGAGGAGGGTGGCTTTCTTCATATGATCGGGCAATCCAAGGAGCGTCTTAGGACTCAACCAACGGGGTGCGGTGCGGGCAAGGATTCTTTTCGGCTGCGCGCATGAAGCGGCGGTGAAAGGAATCGCGTCACGCGCAATGAAATCGCCCGCC
>JANXWQ010000220.1 GCA_025351065.1 Chthoniobacter sp.
CTCGGCCTCCGCGCCATGCGCCTGCTCGAAGCGCTCAACCCGCGCCCCGGCACGGCCACGAATGCGATGTGTACCTTCCTCGCGCTGAACACCGCGTCCATCCAGCTCCTGCCGCTCACCGCCATCGGCATCCTGGCCACGCAGGGCGCGAAGGGGCCGACCGCCATCGTCATCACGGCCTTTCTCGCGACAGCGTGCGCGGCCACCGCGGGCGTGCTTTCCGCGAAGCTGCTGGAGCGACTGCCGATGTTTCGCGTCGAGCCGGGCGGGCAGCGCGCCGCCGATGCCGAGCCCAGCGCGGCACCCGCCGCCGACGCGCTCGACTTGGAAAAGGTGGAACTCGCGCCGCTGACGGCCGGCAAGCGCACGGCCATCGCGCTCTACTTCGCGCTCTTCGCGGTGCTGTTTTTCGTCCTGCTTTTTCCCGAATGGTTTGTGCGCTTCGGCGCACCGGCGCCACCTGCGGACTTCACCGGAAAATCCTTCGGCATCCGCGCGCTCATGTCCGTCTCGCTGCTCGCGATTCCTTTCCTGCTCTCGTTCTTCCCGCTCTACGCCACGCTGCGCGGGGTGCGGGTGTATGAGCAGTTCTGCGAGGGCGCGAAGGAGGCGTGGGCCACGGCGCAGCGCACCATTCCGTATCTCGTGGCCATGCTCGTCGCCATCGGCATGCTGCAAAAGGCGGGCGTGATCGGGCTGCTCTCGGAGAAACTTTCACCGATGCTCAGCGCCGTCGGCTTTCCCGCGGACCTGCTGCCGATGGTCCTCATGCGCCCGCTCAGCGGCAGCGCCACGAACGGCCTCTTCATCGAACTCGTCGCACGCCTGCATGAGCCGGATGGATTCGTCAGCCGCCTCGCCGGCACCATCTACGGCAGCACCGAGACGACCTTTTACGTGCTCGCCGTTTATTTCGGCAGCGTCTCCATCCGCCGTTCGCGCCACGCCGTCGCCGTGGGGCTGATCGCCGACACCGTCGCCGTCATCGCTTCCGTCGCGCTGTGCCGCGTGATGTTCGGTTAAAGCGCGCCCACTTTTCCCTCATGAAAATCCTCCTCCTGCTCTGCTCGCTCCTGCTCCCGCTCCGCGCCTTCGCGGAGGATGCCGCACCCGAACTGCTCGCCCGCGATGCGCTCGTCGCGCGCATCGGCACGGCCATCGGCACGCTGAACCAGCTCTACTGGTCCCCCACCCTCGGCATCTGGCTCGACCGCGCGGGCGATGACTTGCGCGCGCATTATGAGGGGCGGCGCAATCCGCCGTGGTGGTCTTCCGCCAATGCCGTCGAGACGCTCATCGACTGCATGAAAGTGACCGGGCGCACGGACTTCGACGCGACACTCGACACGCTCTACGAGCTGAACAAAGACCCGCGCCGCAAAGCCCCGCGCCTCATCGCCGAACTCAAGCGCCGCCAGCAGTGGAGCGACGCCGACGAGCAGGAAAACAAACGCCGCCAGCAAAAGGCCGAGGCGGACGCGAAGGCTCATCCCGTCAAACCCGGCGAGCCGCCCGCCGCCGCGGCCTACACCGATTTTCGCAACGAATATCTCGACGACTCCGCGTGGTGGGGCATCGCCTGGCTGAAGATGTACGACCGCACCCGCGCGCCGAAATATCTCGCCACCGCCCGCGCCATCCACGCGCACATGGCTGCCGCGTGGCGGCCGGAAAAAGAGGGCGGCATCATGTGGTGCCTCGACCCGGACAAGCTCAAAGCCAACGCCATCACCAACAGCCTTTTCACCATCCTGTCCGCGCGCCTGTACCAGCGCACGCATGAGCCGGCCTACCTCCAGTGGGCGCAGCGCGACCTCGACTGGCTCCACGCGAAGGCGCTCTACGACGGCACCGGCATCGTCGATGTCCCCGGCCACCACGGCGACTACTGGACCTACAACCAAGGCACCTACATCGGCGGGCTCACGGCGCTCTACCAAGCCACCGGCGACGCGAAGTTTCTCGACGAAGCCGTGACCGTCGCCGGCACCGTGCTCACCCGCGCCGGACTCGTCACTCCCGACGGCGTGCTGGTGGAAAAACTCGGCGTCAACGGCTGGGATCCGGGCTTGTTCAAAGGCGTGTGCGTCCGCTACCTCGCGCAGCTCCGCGATGTGCTGAACGCGCGCAAACTTCATCCCGAAATCGCGCAGCAGATCGACCGCTGCCTGCGTGCCAGCGCCGCCTCGCTCCTGCGCCTCGGCCCCGGCGCGGACGGCCAGTTTCCCATCGAGTGGCACGACGGCGCGAAGGACACGACGACGCGCAATTTCAACACGCAGACCGCGGCCATCGCGCTGCTCGTCTCACTGCTGCCCGACCCGCGGCCGTAGCTACGCCGGCAGGTGCTCGGCGATGCAGCGGGTGATGGCGTCGAGGCTCACGGGCTTGGAGAGAAAGGGGAAGCCGCCGATGTCCTGCTTGGTCTCGCTGCGGGAGACGATGGCGGTGAGAAAGATGATGGGCACTTTCGCCAGCATCGGGTCGGAGCGGATCTGCTGGGCCACGTCGCCGCCGTCGATTTTCGGCATGACGATGTCGAGAAAGATGATGTCCGGTTTGAACTCGCGGGCCTTGAGCCAGGCTTTGGTGCCGTCGTTTTCCTCGATCACTTCATAGCTGCCGGATTTTTCGAGGGTAAGCTTGAGGAGCCGGGTGAAGCCCGATTCGTCGTCAACGATGAAGATGCGTTTTTTGTTCATGATGGTGTGCGGTGTTGGTGGTTATGTTTGAAACATGATGGTCACGCGCGCGCCGCCCTCGGGGAGGTTCCGGAGGTCGATGGTCGCGCCGTGCAGGTCGATGATGGTTTTGACCACGGAGAGGCCGAGGCCGGTGCCTTTGCCGGTCGGTTTGGTGGTGTAAAAAGGCTCGAAAATTTTCACGAGCTTCTCCTCGGGGATGCCCGGACCGGTGTCGTCGATCTCGGCAACGACGATGGTGTCGCCGACGCGGAAGGACTCCGAGCGCGTGTCGGCGACATTGTGGCCGACGCCGGTGAGCTGCTTCGAGTAGGTGCGGACGGTGAGGGTGCCGCCGCCGTCCATGGCGTGCAGGGCGTTGGTGAGGAGATTGACAAAGACCTGGCTGATTTTGTCGGTGTCGAGCGCGAGTGGCGGGAGGTCGGCCTGGAGGTCGCGGCGGATCTGGCAGCCGCCTTTCATCTCGCCGCGGACGAGGCGCAGCGCCTGGTTGATGACCACGTTGAGGCTGGCGCGGTGGACGTCGAGCTGCTTGGGCGCGGAAAAATCGAGCAGCCCGCGGATGACGCCGTCGGCGCGACCCACGGCGTCGGACATTTCCTTGAGGATGAGCGGGACGTGCTCGTCGGCGGGCGGCTGGGTGCCGAGAAATTCGAGGCCCATTTTCAAAATGGCGAGCGGGTTTTTGACCTCGTGGGCCACGCCAGCGGCGAGGCGGCCGATGGATTTCATCTTTTCCGCGTCGATGAGCTGGAACTGGACGGAGCGCAATTCCAGGTGCGCGTCCTGGACGTCTTTGACGGCAGCGATCAGGTCTTCGCGCCGCGCCTTGAGGTCGGCGTTGGCCTGCTTGAGATGGGCTTCGGCGAGCTTCTGCTCGGTGATGTCGCGGCTGATGCAGACGAGCCCCACGGCGCGGCCCTCGTCGTTGAGCCACGGGATTTTCGAGGTCATCAGCCAGCGCTGGTGGCCGGGCGCGTCGGTGACCTGCTCCTCGTGGTTGAGCAGCGGCTGGGCGGAGCGGATGACGGCCAGGTCGTCCTCGTGAAAGGCGCGGGCGACCTCGTCGGGGAAAAAATCGAAGACCGTGCGCCCGCGCACTTCGGAGGATTCGCTGGCCCCGACGGAGCGGAGGTGGGCGGCGTTGTCGAGCAGGTAGCGGCCTTCGGCGTCCTTGAGAAAGATGAGGTCGGGCACGTTGTCGATGAGCGCGCGGAGGAGGTTGCGCTCGGTGGCGAGCTGGTCCTCCATTTCTTTCATGGCGGTGATCTCGCGCGAGATGCCGCAGGTGCCCGTGACGCGGCCCTGGCGGTCGCGCAGCGGCAGCTTGGTGGTGAGCGACCACGAACGGCCGCCGTCGATGAGGGTCTCGAATTCGACTTTCCCAAGGATCGGCTCGCCGGTCTGCATGACGTGCCGCTCATCCTCCAGCGCGGACTGGGCGTGCTCGGTGCCGTAAAAATCCGCGTCGGTTTTGCCGTAGGCGTCGTCGGGTTTTTTCAGGCCGAGGAGGACGGTGAGCGCGTGGTTGATGCGGATGAAGCGGCTGCGCCGATCCTTGAAATAAATGCGGTCGGGAATGTTTTCAAGCAGCGTGCTGAGCAGGTCGCGCTCGTGGGCGAGCTGGTTTTCGGCGCGGGCACGCTCGATGGCGTAGCGCAGGGCGCGGCGCAGCACCTGGGCGTTGATGCGGCCTTTGACGAGGTACTCCTGCGCGCCGAGCTGCACGGTTTGCAGGGCGAGTTCTTCGTCGTCCACGCCGCTGAGCACGATGATGGGCACGTCGGGCGCGGCGCGGTGCGCGGTGGTGAAAGTGTCGAGCCCGCGGCTGTCCGGGAGCGAGAGGTCGAGCAGCACCACGTCGGCTTCGCCCGCGTTCAGGCGGGCGATGCCGTCGGCGAGATTGCGGGCTTCGGCCTCGATGTGAAAGCCCTCGTGCGCCTCTTCGTTGACCATTTCCCGCAGCAGGAAAATATCACCGGGATTGTCCTCAATGAGGAGGACGCGCGATTTGGCCGTCAGGTGCGAGGACATCGTTACCGTGGTTTGACGCACGAAATTTGCCCGTCCCGCCGACGAAAGGCCAGCTACTTCGCGGTTATTTTTGCGATGGCCGTGCGGAGCGTGGTGAGGGTGAAAGGCTTGCTCACCACGAGATCGACGCCGGCGGGCAGTTCGCCTGCGCCGGCCATGATGTCGCCAAAGCCGGTGAGCAGCAGCACGGGCTGCATGGGCCGGAGTTGCTTGATGGCGGCGGCCAGTGCATCACCGTTCATCTCGGGCATGGAGCGGTCGGTCATCACGAGGTCGAATTCCCCGGCGCGGAATTTTTCCAGCCCCTCGCGCCCGTTTTCGGCGGTGGTGACGTGGTGGTGGTCCTCGGCGAGATAGACGCCGAGGACTTCGCGCACGAGCGGCTCGTCCTCGACCACGAGGATGCGCAGCGCAGGCTCGGCCATGGACGCGGGCCGGGCCGGCTTGGCGGCGGGTGCGGTGTGCTCCAGCGGCAGGGAAACGGCCACGGTGGTGCCGCGGCCGGGCGCGCTCTGAATGTCAATCTCGCCCTCGTGCCGGCGGGCGATGCCATAGACGGCGCCGAGCCCGAGGCCGGTGCCCTGGTCTTTTTTCGTGTAAAAAAACGGCTCGAGGCAGCGCGCCTTGATTTCCTCGGACATGCCGATGCCGTCGTCCGCCACGGTGAGCACGAGCCAGCGGCCCTGCACCTCGGTGCGGAGGGAGATGGTGCCGCGCTTGGGGATGGCGTCGATGGCGTTGAAGATGAGATCGACGAGCAGCTCGCGGAGGTCGGCCTCGTTGCCGGGGACGGTGGGCACGTCGCCCATCTCGGTGCGGATGTCGATGTGGACGCCGGCGGCGAGCGCCTGGTCTTTCCAGCGGGGCTGGGTGAGCGAAATGGCCTGGAGGACCACGTCGTTGATGACGACCGGGGTGAAGACCTCGGCCTCGTCGCGGTAGCGGTAAAATTCGCGCAGGCGGCTGACCACGCGGGCGCTGTCCTTGGCGGAGCTGTGGATCATCTCCACGTAGGTGCGGACTTTTTTCGGGTCGGCCACGGTCTCGGGCTTGAGCAGCAGCAGCTCGCTGAAGCCGAGGATGGGCGCGAGGGCGTTGTTGAAATCGTGGGCGATGCCATTGGCCATGCGGCCGAGGGCGTGCATGCGCTCGCGCTGGATGACCTCCTGCTGGGTGGCCTGGAGCTGGCCGAGCGCGGCGCTGAGCTGGCGGTTGCTTTCGAGCGTGGCGGCCTCGGCTTTGCGCCGCTCGGCGACCTCGGTCTGGAGTTTGGCATTGGCCTCGCTGAGCGCGGCGGTGCGTTCGCGCACGCGGTCCTCGAGCTCGTCGTGCGCGCGCTGCAGCTCGGCCTGCACGCGTTTGCGCTCGATGGCGTAGTGCATGGCGCGCAGCAGCAGGTGGTTGTCCACGCGGCCTTTCACCAGGTAGTCCTGCGCGCCGAGCTGCACGGTCTCGATGGCGAGGCCCACGTCGTTGATCCCGCTCAGCACCACCAGCGCGGTCTGCGGCGCGGCGGCAGTCACGCGGAGGAAAGTCTCCAGCCCGTCGCTGTCCGGCAGCACGAGGTCGAGGAGGATGAGTTCGATGCTGCCGGTCTTCAGCCAGTCGAGCGCCGCGGCCAGGGTGTCCACGGTTTCGAGATGAAAGTGGCTGAACTCCGGGGTGGCGAGGAGCTGCCGGAGAAAGGCGACGTGCTCGGGATTGTCCTCGACGAGGAGGATCGGGAGCACCTCGCTAGGCATGGGCGCTGACGGCTGAAAAACGGGGGATAAAGCGGGCGGCGGACATGACACCTGCGGATGTAGCAAGTCACGCCGGTTTTGTATGCCACTAAATTTTCGCGCCTCCAGCGGGCCGTGCCTCAGTGCGCGGTGAGCGAGTCGATGAGCGTGACGTCCAGCCAGCTGCAGTAGTCGTCGTTGTGCTTCGAGGGTTTTTTCTCAAATTTCTGATTCGGCCCGGCGGAGTGGATTTTCGGGAGCTTGCGCGTCTCGTCGAACGTGATCTGGAACGGCGTGCCCCACGGATCGAGCACCTCACCCAGCTCGTTGGTGGCCGTCTCCGGGAGCTCGATGAAGTTCTGCTCCTTGCTGTTTTTGCCGCGCAGCGCGCTCAAAATCTCGCTCGCGCTGCCGGTCGGGAAACTGCCGAATTCCTTGCGGTACTCGCGCAGCGCGGTGTCGAGCGCGCGGGCGAGCTGGCGCACTTCGCTGCCCTCGCCGGGCGCGTTTTCATTGGGCGCGCGGATGATGCCGGGCAGCATGAGCACGGCGAAGACGAGGAAGGCAAAAACGAGCAGGGCTTTTTTCATGAAGGGCTGGGTTGGCTGGCTGGCGCATCGAGGACTTCGCGGACTTTTTTCGCGAGATCCGAGGGCGTGAAGGGTTTTTGCAGGAACGCCGCGCTCGCGTCGAGCCCGTGGCGCTGCAAAATCTTTTCGTCCACGTAGCCGGAGGTGAAAAGGATCCGCGTGCCGGGGCTGCGCGCGCGCATCCAGCCGGCCAGCTCCTGCCCGCCGGAGTCCGGCAGCACCACGTCGGAAAACAGCAGGTGAATCTCGCGGGCGCCGTGGGCCTCCACGGCATCGCGCGCGCCTTTGACATCGGCGGCCTCGAGCACCGTGTAGCCGAGCCGCAGCAGCACATGCGTGGTGAGGCTGCGCACGGTGATTTCGTCCTCCACGTAGAGCACCGTTTCCTGTCCGCCCGGGAGCTGCCCCACCTCCTGCCGGCTGCTCGCCTTTGCGCCGCTCTCCTCCACCCGCGGCAGGTAGATGGCAAAGGTCGTGCCCGCGCCGTCCGTGCTGTCCACGGTGATGTAGCCGCCGCTTTGTTTGACGATGCCGTAGCACGTCGCCAGGCCCAGTCCGGTGCCCTGGCCCTGCTCCTTGGTGGTGAAAAAGGGCTCGAAAATATGGCGGCGCACTTCGTCGGTCATGCCGTGCCCGGTGTCGGTCACGGTGAGCTTCACGTACTCGCCGGCGGGCATCTCGTTCACGGAAGCCTGCTCGGCGGGCACGTAGGTCACGTCCTCGGTCTGGATGGTGATCGCGCCGCCTTTGGGCATGGCGTCGCGGGCGTTGACGCAGAGGTTGAGCAGCACCTGTTCGAGCTGGCCGGGGTCGGCCTTGAGCCGGCCGATCTCGGCCTTGAGCTGCGTGGTGATGGCGATGTCTTCGCCGATCACGCGCCCGAGCATTTTCTGCATGCTGCGCACGCTGTCGTTCAAATTGAAGACGCGCAGGATAAGCGGCTGGCGGCGGCTGAAAGCGAGGAGCTGGTGGGTGAGCGACGCGGCAAAATCCCCAGCCTTGCGGATTTCCGTGAGGTGTTTGTACATCCATTGCCGCTCGTCGATCTGGCCGATGATGAGGTCGCTGTAGCCGATGATGGCGGTGAGGATGTTGTTGAAGTCATGCGCGATGCCGCCGGCCAGCCGCCCCACGGCGTCCATCTTTTGCGCCTGGAGCAGGTCCTCCTCCAGCCGCTTGCGCTCGGTGATGTCGCGCGCGATCGAGGACAGGCCGGTGACGCGCCCGGCATCGCCCAGGATCGGGGAGTCGGTCAGCGAGACGCTGATTTTTTTCCCGTCCTTGCGCAGCCGCACGCTCTCGTAGTTCGCGAGGCTCTGGCCGGCTTTCACCATGTGCAGCGTCTGCGGAAATTCATCGAGCCG
>JANXWQ010000036.1 GCA_025351065.1 Chthoniobacter sp.
TTTCAAAACCCGTATCTGCTCGCCGGGATGATCGCGCTGGTCTTCATCTTCGCGCTTAGCCTGCTCGGCGTTTTCGAGGTCACGCTCGGCGGCAGCACCTCCGCGAAGCTCAGCGAGCTGTCGAGTCGCGAGGGCTACGGCGGCGCGTTTGTCCACGGCCTCTTCACCACGCTGCTCGGCACCTCCTGCACCGCGCCGTTTCTCGCCACGAGCCTGAGCTTCGCCACCACGCAATCCACGCCTGTCATCTTCCTGCTTTTCGCCGCCATCGCCGCCGGCATGAGCCTCCCGTTTTTCCTCCTCACCGCGCGGCCCGCATGGCTGCGCTACGTGCCCAAGCCCGGCCCGTGGATGGAGCGCGTAAAACAGCTCATGGGTTTTTTCATGCTCGCCGTGGCGGTGTGGCTTTTCACCGTGCTCGCGCTGCGCGGTGCGGCGGCGGTGGCCGGCATGAGCTGGTTCCTGCTGGTGCTGGGGCTGGCGTGCTGGCTGTTCGGGACGTGGCGGAAATCGCCCACGCTCCGCGTGGCGGTCACGCTCCTCCCGGTCGGGGCGTATTTTCTTTTCCTCTACGGCAAGCTCAGCGTGGCCCAGCCGACGGCCGGCGCCGGGCAGCATTGGACGACCGGCGGCATCGAGTGGACGGCCTACTCCGAAGAGACGCTCGCGGAAATGCGTAGGGCCAACCGCGCGGTCTTCGTCGATTTCACCGCTGAATGGTGCCTCAACTGCAAAGCCTACGAACGCCTCGTCCTCGCGACCGAGGCGGTCGGGAAAAAATTCGCCGACAAAAAGATCGTCGCGCTGCGGGCCGACTGGACCAATACGGACGACCCAGTGGTCACGCCCGCGCTGAAAAAGTTTGGCCGCATCGGCGTGCCCCTGTATGTCCTTTACCGGCCGGGCGAGGCGGAGCCCGTCGTCCTCGACACCATCACCCCCGCCGCGCTCCTCGCCGAACTCGACCGCATCAAAAACTGACCCCCGTTTTTACCCGGAATAAAACCGCGCATCCGCCGTCCTAGCCTCACCGCATCCTCACACGACACTTTTGCCAGCTCTCCTCCGAAGGTCTCGGATGCGGGAGCGGGCAGGAAAACAAAAAACAAACCAGACAAAAAACAGAACCATGAAACGTCAATCCACCACCAAAGCGCTGCTCGCCGGCGCTGCCATCGCCGGGATTCTTTCCGGCGGCCTCGTCGCCAAAGTCAGTGCCGCGACGTCCACCCAGCCCGGTAAAACCGTGACTGCCGCCGGCGTGCTCGCCGACGAGAAAAAGCCCGACGCCGACCACGGCTGCGCAGGCAAGAACACTTGCAAAGGCAAGGGCGGCTGCGCCATCAAAGACGGCAAGCCCGTGGAGAAAAAGTAACTCGCCTGAAATTCCCGGGGCTCCGGTCTTCCAAGGCCGGAGCCCTGTGCGTGTAAATCCGAAACAAATCCGAAAGGGTGTGAAATGAGGAAACCGGAGAACGCCCGGCCCCACAGTTGTCCTGTTTTCCTCATTTCCTATTTTCGGATGTTTTGAATTTGTTTCGGATTTCGGATTTTTCCTCCCCAATGCCTGCCAACCGTTTCAACGCTTTCACCGCCTACGGCGTCGGGCTCGGCCTGCGCATCCCGCATTACGCGCACATTTTGGAGAAAAAGCCGGTCGTCGATTGGTTCGAGATCATCTCGGAAAACTACATGATCGACGCGGGTCGCCCGCTCCACATCCTCGACCAAATCCTCGAGCAGTACCGCGTCGTGCAGCATGGCGTCTCGATGTACTTCGGCAACGCCGCGCGCCCGAACCGCGACCATCTCCGCAAGCTCAAGCGCCTGACCAAACGCACGCAGACCCCGTGGCTCAGCGACCACCTCTGCTGGGGCAGCGTGGATGGCCGCTACACGCACGATCTTCTGCCCATGCCCTACACATGGGAGGCCGTGGAGACCACCGCGCGCAATATCCGCGAGGTGCAGGACTTTCTCGAAATCCCCGTGGCCGTGGAAAACGTGAGCAGCTATGCCGAGTTTCACGTTTCCGAAATGACCGAGTGGGAATTTTTGAATGAAGTCGTCGAGCGTGCCGACTGCGGGATTTTGCTCGATGTGAACAACATCTACGTCTCGTCGAAAAACCACGGCTTCGATCCCTACGAATATCTCGACGCCGTGCCGCCCGACCGCGTGGCGCAGATGCACATCGCCGGGCACACCAAATTCGAGCGTTACCTCCTCGACACGCACGACCACCCGGTCCTCGATCCCGTGTGGAAAATGTACGCGCACGCCACCAAGCGCGCCGGCCGCACCGCCACGCTGCTCGAATGGGACGACCGGATTCCCTCATTCGACGAGGTGCATCGCGAGGCGCTCAAGGCGCACAAATTTCTCCCCGATGCCAAAACCCTCGCCGCGTAAACACCCGACGGCGAAGCCGGGTAGGGACGGCACTCCGTGCCGTCCGCCGGGCGAGCGCAGCGAGGCGGCAGGCGCTGCGGATGCCGCGCACATCCCGCCCCCCACCTCGCTGCGCTCACCCCGGACGGCACGGAGTGCCATCCCTACCCGCGCGCCTGCGCTCGCCGAGGTGCAGCGGCTCGTGGCGGAGGCGGTGATGCGTCCGCTGCGGCGCGACGACGGCATGCAGACCGCGTGGAAAGACGGATCGCCCGCGGCGGATGTGGCGGCGCGGATCATCAAACCGAACGACCGGCTGTCGTCGTTCGAGCGGCTCCAAATCTACAACCAGCAGTACTGGTGGCGGCTGCTTGGCTCATTCGGCGAAGACTTTCGCGCCCTGCGCGCGGTGGTGGGCGGTCGGAAATTCGACGCGCTCGCCGTCGCGTATCTCGACGCCATCGGCTCGACGACATGGACGATGCGCGACCTCGGCCGTCAGCTTGAAAGTTTTCTTCACACGCATCCCGAACTCACCGCGCCGCACACGCGCCTCGCGCTCGATGTGGTGCGCGTGGAATGGGCGCGCGTGATCGCTTTCGACGAACCCGGCAAGCCCGCGCTCGATCCGAAAATGATCGCCACTGTTTCCGCCGACCGGCTGCGGATCGGTCTCCAGCCTTATCTCACGCTGCTCGAACTCGCGCATCCCGTGGATGACCTGCTGCTCAAATTCAAGGAAAGCCAGATCGAAACCGGCAGCTTCAGCAACGCCGTCGCCGCCACCGTCACGCGCCGCCGCCCGCGCATCGCCGCGCGCCCGAGCCGGCAGCCCGTGCATCTCGCCGTGCATCGCGTGAACCTCGCCGTGTACTACAAACGCCTCGAACCCGAGGCCTTCGTTTTGCTCACCGCGCTCCGCGACGGCGCGACGCTCGCCGATGCCTGCGAGACCGCTTTCGCCGGATCAAAAAACCTGCCCGCCGCGAACGCCGAAAAAATTCAGCGATGGTTCGCGCAGTGGATGGAATTCGGCTGGCTCTGCCGCGCGCGTTGACGGTCTCGGCAGGCGGGAGCTATCGAGGCTCCACACATGGCCAGAAAACCAAAAAGACCCGCACCACAAACGGCACCCGCGAAAGCGCGCTGGGGGCGGCTCGCGGTTATGCTTGTCGTGATCGCGGCGGCGGCTTGGGCGGTGAAAGCGGCGCGGCCCGCGAAGATGCTGTCGCCCGCGAATCCTTTACCCGCGGGCTTTCGCGAGACGGTCGCGAACTCCGCCAAACCTCCTAGTCCCGCGCCGGAAGGCATGGTCTGGATTCCCGGCGGCGAGTTTTCCATGGGCTCGGACGACCCCACCGCCTCGCTCTGCGGCGGAAAAGACGCGATGCCCGACGCGCGTCCGATTCACCGCGTTTATGTCGATGGTTTTTGGATGGACCGCACCGAAGTCACGAACGCGCAGTATGAGCAATTCGTGAAAGCCACGGGCTACGTGACCGTGGCCGAGCACACACCGCGCGCGGAGGATTTTCCCGGAGCGCCGCCGGAAAACCTCGTCGCGGGCGCAGTCGTCTTCACGCCGCCGGAAACGCCGGTGCCGCTGAACGATCATTTCCAATGGTGGAGCTACGTCCCCGGCGCAAACTGGCGGCACCCCACCGGCCCCGGCAGCGACCTCACGGGGCGCGAAAAATTTCCCGTCGTCCACATCGCGTACGCTGATGCCGTGGCCTACGCAAAGTGGGCGGGCAAACGCCTGCCGACCGAGGCGGAATGGGAGTTCGCGGCCCGCGGCGGAAAGGCGGGGCAGCTCTACGCGTGGGGCGACGAGTTGAATCCCGGCGGCAAATGGATGGCGAACATCTTCGAG
Organism: Chthoniobacter sp.; assembly: GCA_025351065.1. GTDB lineage: Bacteria > Verrucomicrobiota > Verrucomicrobiia > Chthoniobacterales > Chthoniobacteraceae > Chthoniobacter. Next base: position 4,265 of record JANXWQ010000036.1, read on the forward strand.
GGAAAATTCCCGGTGAAAGACACGGGCGAGGATGGCTTCAAAGGCATCGCCCCCGTCGCGCAGTATCCGGCGAACGGCTACGGTCTTTTCGACATCGCGGGCAACGTCTGGGAGTGGACCTCCGACTGGTATCGGCCCGACTACTTCGCCCAGCTCGCCGCCGCCGGCGTGGCGCGCAATCCGCAGGGCCCGGCGGAAAGTTTCGACCCCTCCGAGCCCGGCACGAAAAAGCGTGTGCATCGCGGAGGCTCGTATCTTTGCACCGACCAGTACTGCACCCGCTACATGGTCGGCACGCGCGGCAAGGGCGAGGAGGACACGGGCACAAACCACCTCGGCTTCCGCTGCATGCAGGGCGCGCGGTG